>CAYSTY010000017.1:0-19127 GCA_964433685.1 uncultured Actinomycetota bacterium
ACAGCACCGACGGGTGACGGAACGAGGTCGGGGACACCATCGTGCCGAGCCGGATCCTCCCGGTCGCCTGCCCGAGGGCCGCGAGCGTCACCCACGCGTCCAGGGCCGAGCGTTCCGTGCGGCTCTGCACCGACTGGTAGTGATCGGATCGGAACAGCCCCTCGAGGCCGGCGGCCTCGACCGCCTCCGCGATGGCGAGCCACTGCTCCCAGGTCACCGACTCCTGGCCCTCGATCATCAGGTTCACACGCACGCCGCACTCCTCACCGGTCGCTGGACGGTCCACCGGTAGCCTGTCACCTCGACCCCGGACCTGTGGCCGGGGTCTCGCGCTCCCTCGAACCTTCCGAGAACCTTCCGAGCGTGCCCTCCCCGCGAAGACCATCGGAACCACCCGTGCCCGCGAACGTGCCCGGCAACAACCTCCGCGACGACCTGCGCAACGTGGCGATCATCGCCCACGTCGACCACGGCAAGACGACGCTCGTCGATGCCATGCTGTGGCAATCCGGCGCGTTCCGCGCCAACCAGGACGTCGACGAACGGGTCATGGACTCCGGCGACCTGGAACGTGAGCGTGGCATCACGATCCTCGCCAAGAACACCGCCGTCGAGGTGCCCCTGCCCGACGGGCAGACGACCGGGACCGGACGCACGTCGGTGACCGTCAACGTCGTCGACACCCCTGGGCACGCCGACTTCGGGGGCGAGGTCGAGCGGGCGCTGACGATGGTGGATGCCGCCCTGCTGCTCGTCGACGCGTCGGAGGGGCCGCTGCCCCAGACGCGGTTCGTGCTGCGCAAGGCGCTCGAGCAGCGCATGCCGGTGCTCGTCGTGGTCAACAAGATCGACCGCCCCGATGCGCGCATCGCCGAGGTGGTCGACGAGGTCTACGACCTGCTCATCGACCTCGGCGCCGACGACGACCAGGTCGACCTGCCCGTGCTCTACACCGTCGCGCGTGACGGCACCGCGACCCTCGATCCCGAGGTGCCGGGCACCGACCTGCGCCCCCTGTTCGAGACGCTGCTCACCCACGTCCCGCCCCCGCGGCACGACCCCGAGCACCCGTTCCAGGCCCTCGTGACCAACCTCGATGCCTCGCCGTACCTCGGCCGGCTGGCGCTGTGCCGCATCCAGCACGGCACCGTCCGGCGTGGTCAGACCGTGGCGTGGTGCAAGGCCGACGGAACCATCGAGAAGGTCAAGCTCGGTGAGCTGTACCTGACCGAGGCGCTCGACCGCGTCCCCGCCGAGACCGCCGGCCCCGGCGACCTGATCGCCGTCGCCGGTATCGCCGACGTCACCATCGGTGAGACGCTGGCTGACGCGGACGACCCCCGCCCGCTGCCGGTCCTCACCGTCGACGAACCCTCGCTCGGCATGACGATCGGGGTCAACACCTCGCCGCTCGCCGGCCGTGACGGCGACAAGCTCACCGCCCGCCAGATCGAGGCTCGGCTGCAGTCGGAGCTGATCGGCAACGTCTCGCTCCGGGTGCTGCCGACCGCACGTCCCGACACCTGGGAGGTCCAGGGGCGAGGTGAGCTGCAGCTGGCCGTGCTCGTGGAGACCCTCCGACGTGAGGGCTTCGAGCTGACCGTCGGCAAGCCGCGGGTCGTCACGCGTGAGATCGACGGCGTCGTGCACGAGCCGTTCGAACGCATGTCGATCGACGTCCCGGAGGACTTCGTCGGCGTCGTCACCCAGCTGCTCGGGCTCCGCAAGGGACGCATGGAGCAGATGGTCAACCACAGCACGGGGTGGGTCCGGCTCGAGTACCGCGTCCCGGCGCGAGGACTGATCGGGTTCCGCACCGAGTTCCTCACCGAGACCCGCGGGACCGGGATCATCCACCACGTCTTCGACGGGTTCGAGCCGTGGGTCGGCGAGCTGCGCACCCGCGCCAACGGCTCGCTCGTCGCCGACCGGCTCGGCGCCACGACCCAGTTCGCGCTGATGAACCTCCAGGAGCGCGGCGCGCTGTTCGTCGCGCCGGGCGTCGACGTGTACGAGGGCATGATCGTCGGTGAGAACGCCCGCGCCGAGGACATGGACGTCAACCCCGCCAAGGAGAAGAAGCTCTCCAACGTACGTTCGTCCACCGGCGACGAGCTGGTCCGTCTGGCGCCCCCCCGGGCGCTGAGCCTCGACCAGGCGCTCGAGTTCATCCGTGAGGACGAGGCCGTCGAGGTCACCCCCAACGCGGTCCGCCTGCGCAAGGTGGAGCTCGACGGCACGCTCCGTGGCCGGCAGGCCAAGCGGGCCAAGCAGGGTTCCGCCCCGAGCTGACCCGAGCTGACGCGAGGTCCGAGGAGGTCCGAGGAGGTGCCGCCGTCACCGACGTCCGTCGGTGACGGCTCGGACAGGTGCCGGTCACCCTGGCGCCGTGCGTGGACTCGACGTGACCTCGATCGCGGACCGGACCCCTCCGGAACGCGACCGCGTCGTGGACGCGGTCCGGCTCGCCGCGATCGCTGCGGTGGTGCTCGGCCACTGGCTCGTCGCCGTGGTGCTGGTCCGTGACGGGGAGCTCGTCACGGGGCGTCTGCTCGACGTCGTCCCCGAGCTCCAGGTGGTGACCTACCTGTTCCAGGTCATGCCGCTGTTCTTCCTCGTCGGCGGCGCGGTCAACCTCGCCTCCTGGGAGCGCGCTGCCGGACGCGGCACGCCGGCCCCGGTGTGGATCCGCCGTCGAGCACGACGACTGCTCGTGCCGGCGCTGCCGTTGCTCGCCCTGTGGGTGCCGCTGGCGGTCGTGCTCGGCCGCGTCGGGCTGCCCGCCGACGAGGTCGCGCTGGCGACGCAGACCGCGTTCCTGCCGGTGTGGTTCCTCGCGGTCTACCTCATCGCGATCGGGCTGGTGCCGGTCACCGCGTGGCTGCACCGACGTGTGGGCACCGGGACCGTGGTGGCGGTCGCGATCGTGGGGACCGGGGTGGTCGACCTGCTGCACCGTGCCGAGGTCCCCGTGGTCGGCTTCCTCAACTACGTGCTCGTGTGGGTGGGGATCCACCAGGTGGGTTACGCGTGGGGCGACGACCGCCTGCCGTCCCGACGTCTGCACCTGGCGGGTCTGATCGCCATCGGCGTCGCCGCGATCGCGTTCCTCGTCGCCGTGGTCGGCTACCCGCTCAGCGTCGTCGCGACCGAGACCGCTCCCCGCAACAACACCGACCCGCCGACCCTCGTGCTGTGGGGGTTGACGGCCGTGCAGCTCGGTGTGCTGCTGGGGGTGCGGCCCGCCCTCGAACGGTGGTTGCAGCGGCCACGCGTGTGGGCTCCCATCGCGCTCGCGGGCAGCGTCCTGATCACCGTGTTCCTGTGGCACATGACCGCGCTGGTCGTCGCCGCCGCCGTGACGCATCCCACGGGCCTCTGGCCCGCGACCGACCAGGTCGACGCCGCCTGGTGGGCGTGGCGACCGCTCTGGTTGGTGCTGTGCGCGGCCGTGCTCGCGGTGCTCGTCGCGGTCTTCCGACGGTTCGAACGCCCGGCCGACCCGGTCCCACGGGACGTGCGGCTGCGGACGCTGCTCGGGATCACGGCGACCGTGGCCGGCTTGGCGCTCGTGCTCACCGGTGGTCTCTACACCCCCGATCGGACCAGCGACCTGCCGCTCGGCGCGCTCGGACTCGTCCTGTTCGGCTTCGGGGCGCTCGGCTCCCTGCGGCCGCGACCCGACCGGGTCACGATCCGGGGAGACGGGGACGGGTGAGGTGCGGGTCGTCGCGTGCCCACCGGGTGCGGCAGACTCGCGCGTCACCCGAGCTGACCCGCAGGAGGCTGCCGTGCTCGTCCGACCCTGGGACCGCGTCGAGGACCCGACGGTGTGGCGCCCGATCCTCGGTGGGCGCCGCTTCGGCGAGCTCGTGGCCGCCGGACGGGGCCGCGACGTCGCCGTGGTCGTCCCGACGCCGTACTCGCTGGCGGGCGACGAGGTCGTGATCCACCTCGCCCGGACGAACCCGGTGTGGTCCGCGATCGAGGAGAACCCGCGGGTGGTGTTGTCGGTCCACGCCGACGACAGCTACATCCCCGGGACCTGGAAGGCCATCGGGGACGAGGACCCGACCGTCGGGATCCCGACGACGCTCATGGCCGTCGTGCAGGTGACCGGCAGCGTGGCACCCATCGACGACCCGGACGAACTGCTCGCGGTGCTGCGCACGACCCTGCTCGACCACGGTGACACCGACCTGGCCGACCCGCGGGTCCACCTGCGCCAGCTCGGCAGCATCCGGGCGCTGCGGCTACCGCTCGACGAGGTCGTGGCGAAGGTGAAGGCCGCCGGCAACCTCGACGAGGCGCACCGCGCCGCGATCGCCGGCCACCTCGATGCTCGCGGTGGACCGCACGACGCGGCGGCCGCACGTCACGTGCGGGCCGTCGGACCCGGCGAGGTGGCGGCCGGCGGACCGAGGTCCTGACGCCGGCCGCCACCCGTCGGTCAGTCGAGCGGCGTGAGCTCCACACCCTGGCCGTCGAGCACCCGCAGGCTCCGCGCGAGGAACGAGCCCATCTGGTCGCGACGCACCGGAACGGCCGGGGCGAAGGTCGTCGGCGTACGCCCGAGGGCGATGGCCAGCTCGTTCGCGACGCGGATGTTGTCCGCGTGCACCCCACCGATGTCGGTGAAGGGTCCGCTACCGGACGCCGTCAGGTCCTCGTCGAGCACGACCTCGAGGCTGCGCACGATGAACGACGCCATCTGGCCGCGGGTCACCGCGCCACCCGGGTCGTAGCGACCGTCCGCACGCCCCTCGACGACACCCAGGTCGGCGAGCTGCGCGATCGCACGGGCGTGCGCTCCGGAGCCGACGTCGGGGAACGTCGAGCCGGGCTGCGCGGGGACGTCGGTCCCGGCCACCCGCAGCAGGCGCACGAGGAAGGACGCCATCTGGTCGCGTCGCACGGACGCCAGCGGGCCGTAGGTGCCATCGGCACGTCCCTCGGCGATGCCGTAGCCCGCGACGCACCCGACGTTGTCGCCGTGGGGCGGACCGGCGAGGTCGGGGAAGGACCGGGGCTCCACCGCGTCGCAGACCGGGTCGTCGCCCGGGTCGGGCCCGGTCGCGGGCGTCGTCACCACGATCGTCGCGGTGTCGGACGCCGAGACCGGGGGCTGGTTCTGGTCGGTGACGGTCAGCGTCACCTCGAACTCACCGACCTCGGTCGGGGTGACCGTGACCGTCGCGCCCTCCACCGCATCACCGGCACCGATGGCGCTCAGGTCCCAGAGGTAGCTCAGCTCGTCGGGGCTGGCCGAAGCCGAACCGTCGAGCACGAGCTCCTGACCGGCCTCGACCTCGTACGGCCCGCCCGCGTCCGCGGTCGGCGGGACCGGGTCGACCTCGGGGGCCGGGGGCATCCACAGCGCCTCGGCGACCTGGGTGAACAGGCCCTCGGGGTGCGAACGGTTGAGCGGGTGGGTGCCGAACAGCGTCACGTGCGCCCCGCGGCCCTGCCCCCCGACCACGATCGGCTGGTCGGCGCCCTCGCGCCACCCCGGCCAGTGACCGGCGAGGAAGTAGTCGTCGGAACCGAGGCGCTGGAGCACCTCGACACGCGACAGGTCGTCGGCGTTGGGGAACCAGTTGGGGTTGCGCAGGAAGGTGACGTCGAGCGTGTCGGCGGTGACCGGCGAGTCACCCTCGTTGGCGACCGCGGCGATGCCGTCACGGTTGCCACCCGACGCGCTCTGTGACGCCAGGCCCGGCAGCAGGAGCGCCGAGGTCGAGAAGCTGTGACCGGCTGGTCCACGGCCGACGACCGCGTTGCCGTCCTGCAGCCAGTCGTCGAACGCGGCCTGCTGCGACAGCGACAGCGCGGCCGGGCTCAGGCCCGTCGTCGAGACGTAGAGCGCGTCGAGGTCGTCGAGGTCGACCTCCCCCTCGTTGAGCAGGGTGTGGGTCACCGGCACCAGGTCGAACCCCATCCGAGCGAGCGCGTGGGCCTCGTCGGACACGGTGCTGATCCCGATGGTGTGGGTGTCGAACGGCTCGGCCCCGGCGGCGCGGCTCGCGCTGACGGAGGTGAAGCTCACCCCGTGCGTCGCGGCCAGCTTCTGGACCTGCTCACGCGCCGAACCGGGGACGACGAAGGTGCCGTCGGACAGCCGCTCCAGCTCGACCTCCTCGCGGAGCAGAGCGTTGACCGCCTGCACGCCGTACAGCGAGTCGACACGCAGACCGAAGCGGTCGGCCGACGCCGGCACGGTGCCGGGACGGGCCACCGCGGTGACGGGCGTGAGGGCAGCGGCCGGCAGGTCGCCCTCGGGGACCTCGACCAGGGTCGCGCCGTACAGCGCACCGATGCTCCACGCGGCGTCGCCGTACATCGCGCGCCAGTCGTCGCTGAGGTTGCGACCGGTCTCGAGGATGTTGTTGGCCAGGCCGCGCTTGGCCTGGTGCATGTCCACCACGTAGGTCCCGGCCGGGTAGGTGGTACCGCCGAGGTTCAGCTCCGCGGTCGCCTCGTGCACCCGCACGTCGTTGGCGAGCAGGTAGCGGACCGTGCTGGCCGCCGCGGTGACGCTGCGCTGGGCCTCGCCCGCCGGGATCACCCAGGCGCGCGGGAAGTCCTTGGGGGCGTAGGTGTCGGAGTTGCAGTGCACGACCTCGCCATCCACCTGACGGCACGCGGCGCTGTCGAGCGCGTACGGGTCGTCGATGGGACGGGTCGGCTCCCCCGCCACACCGCGCCGGTAGAACTCGATCTGGTCGGCGAGGTAGCCCGCACGCTCGGCGTGCACGAACTCGAGGTTGCCGTGCATGGTCGCCAGCGAGATCGCGGTGTTGATGCGGGTGCGCTCGTGACGCTCCTCGTCGGGCATGTTCCCGCGCGGGTTCAGCGAGAACTCGACGGTGTGGCCCACCACCCCGTGGCTCATCGAGTACATCGGGGTGTAGACCGGCGGCCAGCCGTCCCACTGGTCGGCGGTGTCGCGGTAGGGGATCTCGACCGGTGTGGTCGCCCGCGGCTCGCCGAGCGCGGCGATGGCCGCCTCCATCGCTTCCGCCGCCGGCAACGCACGACGGATGTAGAGGTCCATCTCGTAGTTCTGACCGTGGGGACCGGTGGTCGGCTCGATCAGGGTGCCGTTGACGTAGCCGTGCTGGTCGAGCATCGAGACCGGGTTGTAACGGATGATCAGGTCACGGATCGCGCGGACCTCGGGCTGGGTCTGTGCGGCGTAGTCGCGGTTCATGTCGAACCCGGCGGCGTTGGCGCGCGTCCCCGCGACGCGTCCGTCCGGGTTGTTGCTGATCACCACGATGGTCAGGTGGTCGTCCAGGTAGTCGGTGACCGCCTCGTCGTCGGAGAACGCCAGCTCGTCGAGCAGCTGGAAGGCCGCGTCGGTGCCCTCCCACTCGTTGCCGTGGATGTTGTTGTTGATGAAGATCGGCACCTGCCAGTCGTCGTACTCACCCGCCTCGAGAGCGGCCGCGGCCGCGACGGGGTCGTCGGTGCGCAGGTCCGACAGGCGCTGCCAGTCGGCCCAGTCGTCGTCGTCCATGGTGCTGACCACGACCATGTGCAGGTCGCGACCCTGCGTGCTCTGGCCGATGATCTCCACGCTGACGCGGTCGCTGTCCTGCAGGGCACGCAGCCGCGGTGCGAACCCGTGGTACGGGATCAGGTTGAGCGCGATCGACGCGTCGTCCTCGTCGACCTCGACGTCCTCGATGACGTCGTTGCGGGGCTGTCCCGGGGGCACGTCGAGGGCCGTCGTGGTCGCCTCGAACGGGGCCTCGAGCAGCTCGGTCAGGTCGGGCGCCTCGGTGACCCGCGCGCGGGGCGCTTCGAGGCGCTGCTCGAGCGCGTCGGGTGCCAGCGCCGAGCCGACGTCGGGGGCGGGCGCCTGGGCGGCGGCGGGCAACGCCGTCGTGAGCAACGCGGCCACGAGCAGCCCTGCGGCTGCCGCGGCGGATGAGCGGGTCCTGACCACGGGCGTCTCCCCCGTCGGGCCCACCGGCCGCGAACGACGGGCGGGCGGATCGATCGCGCGAACCTAGGTGGCGCCCGAGCGCCACCGCGGCGAGGTCGTCCCGGCGCGCGGGACGTGCACGTTCGCGTCGGGGGCCGACCGGAACGGCGGCGTTCCCGCCCGGTTGCCGAGGGCCACGGCAGGTACGGCAGACTCGTGCGTCCCACGACCCCGGAGCCCCCGTGCCGAGCTGCCGCCCGGAGACCGTCCGCTTCACCGCGACCGCGCCCCTGCGCATCGCCGCGACGCGCGAGGTCGGCGCCGATCCCGACCGGGTCTTCGCCACGCTCGCCGACACCTCGTCGTGGCCCCGCTGGTTCCCCGGCCTCGACGCCGCACGCTGGACCTCGCAGGCACCGTTCGGGGTCGGGTCCACGCGGGTGGTCGAGGTCGGTCCGCTCGAGGTCGAGGAGCGGTTCATCGTGTGGGAACCGCAGGAACGCTTCGGGTTCACCTTCGTGGCCACGAACCTGCCCGGCACCCGCGCCGGGGTCGAACTCGTCGAGCTGGTCCCGATCCGGCCGGGCCGGACGCGCGTGGCCTACACGATGGCCCTCGAACCCGTCGGGCTCCCCCCGCTGCTCGGACGCCGCATCGCGCCCGTCGGGCGGCTGGCGCTGGCCCGGGGACTGGCCGGCCTCGACCGCTACCTGACCTCGGTCCCGTCACGGTGACCGGGCCGGGCCGGGACCGAGGTCAGTCGCGGAAGCGCTGCTCGGTCCACGGGTCGGCGACGTCGTGGTACCCACGTTCCTCCCAGTAGCCCCGCACGTCCCGGTCGAGCAGCCGCAGCTCGGTGAGCCACTTGACGCTCTTCCACCCGTACCGGGCGGGTACCACCAGGCGGGCCGGGCCGCCGTGGACGGGGTCGAGGGGCGCGCCGTCGTGCGCCCACGCCACGAGGACGTCGGGTGCGTTGGCCGCGGCGAGGTCCAGGTTGGCGCTGTAGGCGGGGTGGCCGGACGCGAGCAGGTGGGTGGCGTCCGCGTGCGGCTCCGCCAGCGCGAGCAGGTCGGCGAGCCGGACCCCCTCCCAGTCGTTGTCCAGCCGTGACCACCCCGTGACGCAGTGCAGATCCGAGGTCACCCCGACGACCGGCAGCCGTTCGGTCAGCTCGGCCACCTCGAAGCGCGTGCGCGACCGCACCTTCCCGGTCACGACGATCGACCAACCGTCGGCGTCGGTGTCGCGCGGCAGGCTGCCGACGTGCAGGACCGGCCAGCCCGCGGTGAGGCGCTGACCGGGTGGGACCCGCGCCGGGTCGACGGCACCGGCTACGTCGTCGACCCCCGTGCGGACGCGCGTCGGCGCCGGACGGACGCCGGGGCTCGGCCCGAGCACCTCGTCGAGCGCGGCCCGGTCGAGGTCCGCGGCCCGCCGCGCGACCTGCGCGGCGAGGTCGAGCTGGACGTCGGTGTCGTCCACCGCCAGCAGGACCTCGCGGGCCTCGGCGAGCAGCCGGGCGATGCGCTCCCGCGCCCCCTCGGGCACGGTGAGGTTCGGTGCGGCCTTCGCGGCACCGTCCACACGCTGCAGCAGCGACCGGACCGCGGTCGCGGCTGGATCGTCGGTGCTCACCCGACGCGACCGAACGGGGCCGTCACCGCGTTCAGCGTGCCGTCCGCGCGGACCCCGCTGGTCGCGGTCGTCCCGTTCACGAACACCGCGACGCGGTACTGCTCGGTGCGGGCCGAGTCGATGGTGGACGCCCAATCGACCGGCAGGGCCACCGACCCGGCACCGTCCAGGGTGGCGAAGCTACGCGGCCCGACGACGCTGCCGCGGGCGCGGTAGATGTAGGCCTCGACCTCGCACGGGCACCCGTCCGGGGCCGCATCCGCGCTGACGGTCACCGAGCCCTGCAGGACGATCTGTTGGCGGCCGCCGCTCTCGCCCGCGCCGGTCACGTCGAGGGTCACCGGCACGCCGTTGATGTTGCCGTCACCGGCCGCCAGGGTGGTCGCGCTGTTCGCGCCGTACCCCTGTGCGCCACCGCGGTTGAGGAACGACGCCATCGCCGCACGCGTGACCGGGTCGGTCGGGCAGTACCCCGACCCGTCGCCGCACCCGACGGTGATCCCCGCCTGGCGCATCTTGGCGATGCTCTCGTTGTGGACGTAGCCCGCCGGCAGGTCGCGGAAGCCGCCGCTCTGCGCCGCAGCGGGGATCGCGATCGCCAGCATCGCGACGACGGCGATCAGGATCGTCTTGCGGCGTGACTTGGGCACGGTGGAGCTCCCCGTCGTCGGTCGGTCGGACGCGCGTTCGTGGTGGTCGGTCATCGCGATCCCTCGCTCAGTTCGCTCGGGGCACGGCCACCGCGTGGTCGGGTGCCGTCGGGGCTGGTGCGCTGCAGCTGGCTCGGGGGACGTCCACCGCGGGTCATCACCACGTTGGTGGTCCCGTCGGGTTCGAAGATGATCGCGCCGTTCTCGAAGGAGGTGCGCTGCTGGCCGTTCGGCACGCTCACCGCTTCGCTGGTGGGCAGGCCGAGGCGGCCGTCCGCGCCTCCTTCCGATCGGTAGGCGGTGTGGACCGCGCCGGCGAGCAGGAACGTGCCGGCCGCGCTGGCGAAGATCGCCGCCGACGCCATGGGCAGCACCCGCCCGCGGCCGTTGGCCACCGAGCTCGGCGCCGCCGTCGGACGGCCGTGCGTGCCACCGGGTCCCCCGATCTGCAGGTAGCGCTCGGCCAGGTCGCTGCCGATCGCGACCCAGCCCGAGGTCGCCTGGGTGACCACACCCCGCTCGTAGCGCTGGTAGCGGTAACCACCGGAGGTCTCCTGCGCCGCGATGGGCCAGCCGACGTGGTCGGGTGACGAGGACGGCGGTGCCTCCGCCGCGGCGAGGGCGGCCGGGTTGGTGCTGACGACGGGGGAACCGGCGACGCGGGCGAGGATGCCGTTCGCGAAGCGCGTCAGCGACGAACCGTCGCCGCGCCGCGAGGTCGCGGTCGGGTAGCCGACCGAACCGGTCGGCCCACCCCGGTTGCGGAAATCGGTGTCCACCGGTTCGTGGACGGGTACCGGCGTCGCCGAGCGGCTGGTCTGGTAGAGCGAGCCGTTCTCGAAGCGGACGACCAGACCGTTGCCGTCGCCGGTCGCCCGCACGTCGTGCCGGGGGTAGCCGAGCGGGCCCGACGCGCCACCGAGGCCGCGATGGGCGGTGTTCATGGCACCGTGCAGCGCGTTCGCTCCGACGTTGGAGCGGTAGAAGATGGTCCCCCGCTCGAAGCGGCGGTAGCGCCCGCCGCGCGCCGCGTCACGCTCCGGGCTGGTCGCCCGACCGAGGATGGAGCCGTTCTGGCCCATGTCCTGGTACTTGATCGCGATCGGGGTGGCGTCGCGGCCCGGCAGGCACGGCGCGTTGTGGGACCGGGTGCGGTTGTCGACGCGGACGGTCCGGCCGCACGCGGGGTCCCAGACCCACGGCGCGGTGCAGGTCACCACGCGGCAGACGACCTCGGTGACGCCACGGACCTGGGTGTTGCACTGCCCGTAGCGGAAGTTGTTGCAGCACACCCGACGTTGGTCACACGAGCCCGACGCGCAGCGGCACGAGCACGACGCGTTCGGGGAGCGGTTGCAGTCGATGACGTAGCGCGCCGCCCCGAGGCAGAACGGCGAGTCGTCGATGCGCCACCACCCGGCGACGTAGGAGCCGGGCGGGCAGGTGTTGGCACCCCCGTTGACGGTGCAGCAGAAGGCCGTCCAGCCGTTACCGCAGGACGCCCCGTCACCGCAGACCTGGGCGTACGCGCTGCCCGGCTTGACCGCGTAGCGGATCGGGTCGACGGCGACGGCGGCACCCACGACCGCGACGCGCGACAGGAAGCGGCGACGGGACAACCCCGTGCCCGCCAACGCACGGCCGACACGTCCGACGAGCCGGACGGCCATGGGGGCGTCGGCGTCGCTCGGGGCCGGGGCGGTGGTCATCTCGGTCACGACTGGTCCCCCTCGTCGTCGGTCGGGGCGCGGCGGTCGGCGCCCGGCAGCGGCTCGATGCGGATGGAGGCGAGCATCTGCTCGACGCGCCGGACCTGGACGAGCTTGTCCTCCTCCGAGCCGAGCACCACGTAGAGGCAGAAGGGGCGCCCCCCCTCGGTGAAGAACGCCTGGTAGCCGGCCTGCCCGGGCAGGACCCGCTGCAACGAGCGGCCCGAGAACCGTCGCGGGTCGAGTCGCCGTGGCAGACCCTGGGCCTCGAACAACGGCGAACCGACCTCCTCGGGGTCGTACTCGAGCAGGGCGACGAAGGTGTCGCCCTCACGCATGATCTCGACCGCACCCGAACCGAAGTCCCCACGGTCGACCGGCAGCGGGAACGTCCCGGCGTGGAACACCGGGGTGTTGGTGACCGTCAGGGTCTGCGCTTCGCCGAGGGTCGCGGGTGCGGCGGGCGCGTTGCGCAGCGCCCCCTCCCACCCCCGCGGGAGGTTCGCGTCGATCCCGTAGCCTCGGACCTGCATACGTGCTCCTTGCGGCGTCAGCCGGCGACGGCGGCGGTGGCCAGGGCGGCGGCGGCCAGCGCGACGACGGCGCTGGTCGCGCGGTCGGCGAGCGGGGCGGCGGCGTCCATGCGCTGGTGGAAGGCGTTGAGGCGGGTCGGGTCCCGGTGGCGTCCGGCGAGCAGGATCGGCAGCGCACGGACCGCGCCGAAGCACGCGCCGATCAGGGCCCCCGCGGCGGGCGAGCCCGTCGCCACTGCGGCCGCGAGCACGACGTGGATCGCGGCCGTGGGGATGCGGGTCAGGACGCCGGCACCGAGCTGGAACCCGAAGCCGGCCCCGTACACCCACCCGCGGTAGCTGGTCAGCCAACGTTCGTCGACCTGCCGCTGCCAGCTCGGCACCCGCCAGCGCACCACGCCGCGGTCGTGCGCGACGGCGATGGCCGCCAACGCCACCAGGATGCCGATGAGGGCCGCGGTCGGCGGCCGGCCCACCACTGCGAACAGGACGGCACCGAGCCCGGCGGCGAGGGTGCCGACGAGCGTGCCACCGAGCGTGGACGCCACGAGGTAGGCGCCGACCGTGACCGGCCACCGCTGTCCTCGTGAGGCCTCCCCGACCGGGGAGATGCTGGCGAGCATCGACACCCCTCAGGGGCTCCAGCTGCTGCGCAACGCGGCCGCAGCAGCGATGGTCAGACCGAAGGCGACGATCATCGTGACGTCACCGGTGCGGACCCGTCGTCGAGGGCGGAGGTGCCGTCGGCGCGTTGGTACAGCGACGGATCCCCCGGGCTGATCCCGGCGGCGAGCAGGTGGCGGTCGGCGTCCCGTTCGCGCAGGGCGTCGGCCGCCGCCTTGGCGCGGGGTGAACCCTCCGACCGCGAACCGCGCAGCAGCAGGGCGCGTACGGCGGGCCAGGAGGCCGCGGTGCCCTCGCCGCGGACCCGTCCCGAGCTGCCCTCCACGTGGACCACGTACGGGCTGCCCGGGACCTCGAGGTCCTCGTAGGCGCGCGAGCTCATGACCACCGGCACCCCGGGTGGGGCGAGCTCGGCGATGGCGTCGGCGTCCTCGTCGGGCTCCTCGCGGGCGACCACGACCACCCGGGTGCCGTCCGGCACACCGAGGTCCTCGCGCAGCTCGTTCCAGTAGGGCGTGCAGCCGGCGCAGGTCGAGGACAGGAACACCAGGATGGTGTCGTGATCGACGTCGGTGACGCGCAGGCCGAGGACGTCGCCGTTCGGTGCCATCCCACTGACGTCGACCGCCCGCCGACCCTCCGACGGTGGCAGGGGACCGAGCTGGGTCGCGAGCGGCTTCGGGGTCGGGTACCCAGCCGGTGAGCTGACCGGACCGGCGGCTGCCCCGGTGGTCCCAGCGGCCGCGCCCGGCTCGAGCCCGGCACCGAAGGCGTGCAGCTGGCGCAGGATCTCCGCGTGGCTGCGCAGCAGGCCGACCAGCAGCAGCAGTTGGGCGGCGACGACCACGGTGAGGACGATGACGAGAGCGGTCACGGGGCACCTCCGGCGGTGGTGCGGCGGGCGGCCGCCAGCTCGGGCAGGGCGGTGATGGTCAGCTGCAGCGTGGCGACGGCCAGGGCGCCGGCAGCGACCAGCGGTACCCCGGCGAGCGGGGCGTCCGCGAGGAGGGTGGGGGCGGCGGGCGCGGCGGCCAGCACGGCGCCGACCCCGGCGAGCGCGGCCCCGGCATCGAGGATGACGTGGTGCCACCCGGTCGGCGTCTCGCTGGCGCCGAAGCAGCCGCAGCTCGCGCCGCGGGAGCGCTGACGCAGCGCCACGATCGTGAACCCCGCGTAGGCCAGCGCCAGGGCCGCGACGGCCAGCCGAGCACCGGTCGCGAGCACGAGACCCGCGAGCACCAGTTCGCCGGCGCCGAGGACGCGGACGCCCGGCTCGGTACGGCGGGGCAGCCCGAGCGCATCTCGCGCGACGCTCGGGTCCCGCAGCTTGGCGATCCCGGCCGGGACCAGCAGGCCCGCGGCGAGCGCGACCAGGATCGTCAACGTGATGCCGATCACCCCGTCGGGGCTCGCTCCCCCGTTCAGCACGCGTCTCCCTCCGCGGTGGCGGATCCCGGCCGCCAGCCGCGTCCGTCCGAACCTAGGCGTGGGTCGCCGGGGTCCGAAAGCGGCACCTGGCGGTGGGCCGTGAGCGCACGGTCCGCACGGTGGCTGCGCGGTCGGGAACTCACCCGGGCAACGAGCGGACGACCCGGTCGCTCAGCATCTCGACCGGGAGCGGTCCGGGGAGCCCGAGCAGGTAGCCCTGGCCGGCGTCCGCCCCGAGGTCCACCCAGGTCACGAGGTCGGCCGGATGCTCGATGCCCTCGGCCACCAGGCGGCTCCCGGTGCGGCGGGCGAAGTCGATGAGGCAGTCGGCGAGGGCCTCCTTGACCGGGTCGCCGCGCAGGTTCTGGACCAGGCTCAGGTCGAGCTTGATCAGCTCGGGGTCGAGCCGCACCACGTGCCGGAGGCTGGCGAACCCCGCCCCGGCGTCGTCCACGGCGAGCCGGACGTCGTGCTGGCGGAGTCGATCGACCGCGTCGGTCAGCGTGGCGTAGTCGTCCACCGCGGCGTGCTCGGTGACCTCGACGATGAGCGGCCGGGGTCGGCGTTCGGCGACCAGCTGCAGCAGCTCCGGACGGACGAGCGTCCGCGGGGAGCAGTTCACCGACAACGCGACCTCCCCCGGGAGCTGGTCGCTGGCGGCGATCGCCGCCGCGATGGCGGCCAGCTCGAGCTGCTCACCGAGCCCGGCGCGGGCCGCCCGTGCGAACCAGATGTCCGGCGCCGCCTGCGGGTCGGTGTCGAAGCGGGTGAGGGCCTCGACCGCGACGAGCCGGCCGTCGTGCAGGGAGTAGACCGGCTGGAAGACGGGGTGGAACCGACGCTGCGCGAGCACCTCGGCCATCGCGCCGTCCTCGGGCGGGGTGTCCACGGCGACGCCGTCGGCGGCGTCGGACCGGCGCGGTCGCAGCTCACGGCCGAGCTGGCGGACCAACTCGTCGCGGTAGCGCTGTTCGACCGCGGCCAGCGCCGTCGCCGCGAAGAACGCCACGATGACGAAGAACAGGCTCCGCCAGAGCCAGTTGCTCAGCGACTGCGGTTCACCGAGCCGGGCGTCGAGCGGCATCAGCGGCCCGCACAGGACCCCGGCCAGCAGGGCGACCCCCACCGAACCGCGCCGGCCGAAGGGGACCGCGGCGATCACGATCGGGACGTAGAACAGGTGCGGGAACGCCGACCGCGTGCCACCCGCGAGGAGGACGGCCGTCCAGGCCGCCGCGAGCAGCACCGCGATGACGAGGGCCGCGCGTGCCGTCGAGGTGTGGCCGAGGTCGACCAGCGAGAGCCGTGGCCACCCTCGTGGCGCTTCCGACGTCCTCAACCCGGCCTCCCTGGCTCCCGGCCGGGGGGACACTAGGTGGCCCGCAGCTGCACGTCACGCTGCGCGACCACGTACGTACGGAGGGTCGCCACCCCGCCGTGATCGTGGGACCACGGACCGGTGGGCGCGGCGGGGCTCGAACCCGCGACCGACGGATTATGAGTCCGCTGCTCTGACCGACTGAGCTACACGCCCGGTGGCGGGGAGCTTAGGAGCTGGGCGAGGTCGGCTCCGCGCCGTCCTCGATGCCCGTCGCTGCGCCCTCGCGGGCCTCCCAGGCGCGGAAGCGGCCGAGCACGTCGGGTACCGATCGCAGCACGAACCGGAGGACGACCAGGTCGTCGGTCAACCCGGCCCCCGCGACGACGTCCGGGATCAGGTCGAGCGGGGAGACGAAGTAGGTCAGGCCGGCCACCATGAGCACCAGGTCGTCCACGGCCACGTCCCGGTACCGACCGGACCGGTAGGCGCGCAGGAGCCGCACCGTGGTCCGCGCATCGTCGAGGGCGTCGCCCACGAGCGGGGCCGCCTCGATCCGGGCGCTGACCCGCCGCAGGAGCCCGCCGAGGTCGCGCTCCCCCGCCAGGTACTGCTCGGCGCGGTCGCGGGCCCGCCGCCAGAGCCGCCCACCGAGGAGCCGCTCGGCCGCCGAACTCGCGGGTCGCGCCGCTTCCGGCCGCTGCGCCACGTGCTGCTCCCTCGTCGCCGTGGCGCGGCAGGCTAGGCCACCGGCCCGGGCGCCGGCGGGGGTGGGTCCCCGTCGGACGACAGCTGTGCGGCGACCACGCGGGCGAGCAGGTCCCGCAGCTGACGCTGGTCGGCGACGCTCAGGCCGGCGACGACCGGCAACTGCTCGAGCAGGCGTCGTTCCACCTCGGCGCGCAACCGTTCCCCGGCCGGGGTGAGCACGAGGAGCTTCACCCGCCGGTCGTGCTCGTGGGGACGGCGTTCGATCGCGCCGCGTCGTTCGAGCTCGTCGGCGACACCCGTCACGTGGCTGCGGTCGCAGTGCAACCGCTCGGCGAGCTGCCCCATCGGCGTCGGCGCCGTCAGGGCCCGCAGCGCGAAGAACTGCATCGGGTTGAGCTCGAAGGCGGCGACGTGCTCGTGCAGGTGGACCCGCAGCCGTTCGAGCGTGGTGATGAGCAGCTCGAGGACCTCGGCCCGGACACCGGCCTGGTCGGCGCCGGCGGCGGCGGCGGTCCACGGTGGCGGGGCGGGCGTCGGGGGGTTCACCCTCGCGACGTTACCGCCAGTAGTTGACATCCTCAACCATCGACCGCATCATCAGAACGCTTGACTCCGTCAAGCTTCCTCGCCCGGCCCCCACCGGGTCCACCCCGTTCGAAGGACGTCCCGCGTGGCACCCGCGATCCGCGCCGAGGGCCTGGCCCTCAGCTACGGCGACACCCTGGCCCTCGACGGCGTCGACCTCGAGGTCCCCGCAGGGACCGTCCTCGGCCTGCTCGGGCCGAACGGCGCCGGCAAGACCACGACCGTGCGCATCCTGACCACCCAGCTCGTGCCGGACGCCGGCCGCGCGGAGGTGCTCGGACTGGACGTCGTGCGTCAGGCTCGCGACGTGCGGCGCCGTATGGGGCTGGCCGGGCAGTACGCCGCGGTCGACGAGCGGCTGACCGGCCGCGAGAACCTGGTGATGATCTCGCGGCTCAACCACCGCGCCCGGCCCGAGAGTCGCGAACGCGCCGCCGAACTGCTGCACCGCTTCGACCTCGAGGCCGCGGCGGACCGACCCGTGAAGGGCTACTCCGGCGGGATGCGCCGCCGGCTCGACCTCGCCGCGTCCCTGGTGACCTCCCCCCCGGTCCTGTTCCTGGACGAGCCCACCACCGGGCTCGACCCGCGCAGCCGGGTCGAGCTGTGGGGCATCATCGAGGAGCTGGTCGCCGAGGGCGCGACGCTGCTGCTGACCACGCAGTACCTCGAGGAGGCCGACCGCCTCGCCGACCGGATCGTGGTGATCGACCACGGTCGCGTCATCGCGGAGGGCACCGCCAGCGAGCTGAAGGCGACCGTCGGCCGCGAGCGCATCGACGTCGAGCTCGCCGACGCGGCCGACGCGGATCGCGCCGAACACCTCGTCAGCGACCTGGCGCGTCGTGGCGCGGTCCCCGGGGTCGATGCCGCCACCGCCGTGTCCCGCGACGGTGTCCGGCTCGAGCTGTGGGTCGTGGGCGCCGGGCCGGCGCTCGGTCCCGTGGCCCGCGCGCTGCACGACGCCGGCGTGGAACCCCGCAGCATCGAGGTGCACCGGCCGAGCCTCGACGACGCGTTCCTGCGTCTCACCGGCCGGCCCACCGAGGACGCGACGGACGCGACCGCACCCGCCCCCGTGGCCTGAAGGGACCGCTGTGACCACGCTCGACACCCCCACGTTCCTGCGCGAGCTGCCCCCGCTGCCCGAGGAGACCCTCGGCGAGCGCATCCGGTGGAACGTCACCGATGCGTTGACGGTCACCCAGCGCAACCTCACCCATCTGGTGCGCCTGCCCCAGCTGCTGGTCTTCGCCACCATCCAGCCGGTCATGTTCGTGCTGCTGTTCAGCTACGTCTTCGGTGGCGCCATCGACACCCCCGGCGACTACATCGACTTCCTGATGCCGGGGATCTTCGTCCAGACCGTCACCTTCGGCGCCACGCAGACCGGTGTCGGGCTGGCCGACGACCTCGGCAAGGGCCTCATCGAACGGTTCCGCACCCTGCCGATGGCGCGTTCGGCCGTCCTCGCGGGGCGGACCCTGTCCGACCTGATCCGCAACACCCTCGTGGTCACCCTGATGATCGTCGTCGGGACCCTCGTCGGGTTCTCGCCGGCGAGCTTCACCGGCCTCGTCGCCGCCGCGGGCGTGGTCCTGCTGTTCTCGTTCGCGCTCAGCTGGGTGGCCGCGCTCATCGGCCTGTCCGCCCCCGACGCCGAGACCGCGCAGACCACGATGTTCCCGGTGCTGTTCCCGCTGGTGTTCGCCTCGAGCGCCTTCGTGCCCACGGCCAACATGCCCGGCTGGCTGCAGGTGTGGGCCAACAACCAGCCCGTGTCGGCGACGGTCAACGCGGCGCGCGCGCTCACCCAGGGGGGCGCGGCGGTCGGGGACGTCCTGCCGGCCCTGCTGTGGTCCGGTGCCATCCTCGCGGTGTTCGCCCCGCTCGCCATCCGACGCTACCGACGCACCTGACCGGGCACCTCGGACCGGCCCGGCACCAGCCCGGGGCCGGTCAGTCCCGGTACGGCTTGAGCTCGCGCCGGGCGAGGGCCAT
>CAYSTY010000018.1:0-17933 GCA_964433685.1 uncultured Actinomycetota bacterium
CCTCGGCGTCGATGATGGACTCGGGCACCTCGATGCCGAGCAGCTGGCCGAGCGCACCCGCGAAGGTGCGGTCGAACGCGGTCCGTTCGCCGAGCACGAGCGCGACCCGTGCGAGCTCGGGGATCTGCGCCTGGTCGGCCTGCAGGAACAGCGGCTCGACGTACAGGATCGAGTTGCCGATGGGCAGGACCTGCAGGTTGCCGCGGATCACCTGGGTGCCGGCACGCTGGCGCAGGGTGATGTACTCGGAGATGAGGTCGTCCTGCTCGATGCGGGCCTGCGCCTGGGCGGGACCGAGCACGAGCTGGTTGGACGGGAACTGCACCGCGAACAGGTCGTTGAGGTTCTCCCCGTCGCCGCGTCCGGCGAGCCAGGCCACCATGTTGTCACGACCCTGCGCCAGGTAGGGCTGGATCAGGACGAACTCCTCGACGTCCTCACCGGGCAGGCGCATCAACAGGTAGTAGGGCTCGAGGGGACGACGCGTGGCGTTCGCCAGGTCCTGTCCCCCGGTCTCGTTGGCGGCCGCCGCCGGGTCGAACGGGATCGACCACGCGTCAGCGCGGTTGTAGAACGCGTCCACCTCGGGGATGTGGTAGGTCCGGTACAGGTCGGCCTGGAGGCGGAACAGGTCCTGGGGGTAGCGGAAGTTGGCCGCGATGCCGCCCGGGGCCTCGTCCCCCGGGGTGAGCATGCCGGGGAACACACCCTCCCACGCGTCGAGGACGGGGTCGTCCTCCTCGACGCGGTAGAGGGTCACGTCGCCGTCGTAGGCGTCCACGACCACCTTGACGCTGTTACGCACGTAGTTGACCGGGATCTGACGGGAGCCGAGGTTGAGCACACGGCGTTCGGAGTACGGGTAGGCGTTCGAGGTGGTGTAGGCGTCGATGATCCACTTCAGGCGCCCCTCGTCGTCGACCGCCGGGTAGGGCGAGGCGTCGAGCTCGAGGAACGGTGCGATCTGGCCCACCCGGTCGAGCACGTTGCGGTTGAAGATGATCCGCGAGTCGTCCTCGATGAGGTTGGTCAGCACGAGGTTGTAGTCGGCGAACCGGAGCGCGAACGCGATGCGTCGCGTGAAGCTGCCGACGTCGACGCCACCGGCGCCGTCGTACTCGGTGAAGACCTGGTCGCTCGGGTCCTCGGGGTTCTCGAAGTCCAGCTCACGCTCGGCGGTGCGCACCAGCGAGTACGCCGGCTGGGTGAACTCCCCGAAGTAGACGCCCGGCTCCTGGTCGGGGATGACCGCCTCCTCGCCGGCGGGGGGGATGTTGGAGGCGAGGAAGACCGGCTGCCCCTGGGAGTTGGCGGTGTTGACCTGCGAGGCCACCACGCCGTAGCCGTGGGTGTAGGTGATGTGCCGGTTCTGCCAGGTGTTGGTGCCCTCGGGCAGCTCCGACAGCTCACGCGTGGCGATCATCACCTGACGCAGCTCGCCGTCGATCTCGTAGCGGTCGACCGAGACGGTGTTGAACTGGTAGTACGGCCGCAGCGCCTGGAGCTGCTGGTAGGTGGTCTCGAGCACGCTCGGGTCCCACAGGCGGATGTTGCGCAGCGTCACGTCGTTCTCGATGACGTCGGCCTCGTCGAGGTCGTTGTCGATCGAGAACGGCCGCAGCTCGACCTCGTCGAGCGCGTACGCGGTCCGGGTCGCGGCGAGGTTCTCCTCGATGAACGGGGTCTCGCGCGACAGCTCCTGCGGGTCGACCTGGAGCCGCTGGATCGCGGCCGGGTAGGCGCCCTGGAGGATGATGGAGGCGACCACGAGCAGACCGATGGCCGCGCCCGGCAGCAGGAACCCGCCGCGCCGCATGGCCACCAGCACCATCACGATCGCGACGACCGTCGCGATGATCAGCAGGTAGAGCGCCGGCAGCTCGGCGTTGACGTCGGTGTAGGACGCACCGGTGACCGTCCCGCGCGGCGAGTAGTTGAGCTCGTAACGGTCGAGCCAGTAGCCCCAACCGCGGACGGCGAGCAGGCCGATCAGCAGGGCGGCGAGGTGGATGCGGGCCGCGGGGGTGAGCTTCTCCTCGGCCTCGGGACGGATCCCGCCGAGCAGGTAGTGCGCCCCGGCGCTGAGCAGGAACGCGAGCACGAGCGCGGTGAACAGCCAGGTCTGCACGAAGCTCCAGAACGGCAGCTCGAACAGGTAGAAGCCGACGTCGACCCCGAAGATGGGGTCGGCGGTCCCGACCGCGACGGCGTTGCGCCACAGCAGGAAGGGTTCCCAGTTGGCGCTGACCGCCAGACCGGAGGTCAGCCCGAACACCACCGCGACCGCACCGATGAGCCACGGCAGGAACGGGTCGGCCATCTCCCGGTAGCGCTGGATCTGCGCCTGCTGCGGCGACGACGGCACGTAGAAGGGCCGCACCCGCCGGGCGACCAGCAGGTTGCCGGCGATCAGCGCCGCGAGCGCCAGCCCGAAGATGCCGCCGAGCAGCACCCGGGTACCGAGGACGGTGGTGAACACCTCGGTGAAGTCGCGCGCCTGGAACCACCAGTAGTCGGTCAGGAGGACCGCGATGCGGTTGGCGGAGAACAGCACGAGCAGGACGGCGAGCACCACGACGGTGCCGAGCCGGCGGCGGACGAGGTCGCCCACGAGCCTGAGCCTTCCGGTGGTCGGGATCCCCCGTGTCGGCTCCCGTCGCGCGCGGCCACACGTCGCGTGACGTGCGTCGGGCCCGATGCCGGCGGGGGTCGGAGCACGGAGGCTACCCGGGCGGCGGAGCGTCACGGTGCGATGTCGGCCGGCCCGGCTCAGCCTCCGCCGAGCACCCCGCGCAGGGGTGGACCCAGGAGCTCGTCGACCCCACCGACCACGTCGTCGACCAGGCCGACCGCACCGTCCACGACCTGACCGAGACCGCGCCCGACGCCGTCGAGCGCCTCCCCCACCGGCGCCAACGGCGCGGACGGAGGCGATGGCGGTGGTGGTGGGGCGGCCGGCGGGGGACCGGGGGCAGGCGCTGGGGCGGTCCCGGGCGTGGTGTCGGCGCCCGGCGCCGTCCCCTCGCCGTCCGGAGGCGCACCTCCGGGGGCGCCGTCACCGGCAGGCGCGGGAGGTGCGGCCGGGATCGTCGCGCCGGCCGGGTCGTCGGCGACGGTCACCTCCGGCGCCGGCGGTGGGGGTGGAGGGTCCTCCTCGGCGGCCACCAGGGCGCGGTCGGCGGCGGCGTTGAACCCGTCCGCGTCACCCCCGGCGGCCACGACGATCAGCCCCCAGGTGGCGCCGCGGCTGCGCAGCGCCGCGACCTCGGGGATCGTGGCGTCGAGGGGGCGTCCGTCGCGGGAACCGAGCGCGTCGGCGACGGTGACGGCCAGCAGCACGTCGGCCGGTGGTCCGTAGGCGGCGTCCGTCGCCACCGGAGCGAGCGTCGGCAGGTGATCGGCGATGTCGGCGTCGACGGCGAGGAAGGCGGTGTAGAAGGCCGACTCCCGGGGCGCGGTGCCGTAGGTGCTCGCCAACGAGCGCCCGAGCGCGGTCGCCAGCGCGTCGATCCGGAGCGCCTCACCGAGGACGGCACGGTCGAACGGATCGCTGGCCAGGTAGCGCAGCGGCGTGAGGCTGGCGCTCGCGACCGCCCGGTCACGGACGGTCAGCTGCCGGTACGGCGCGAGCGACACCACCTCACGACCGTCGCGCACCTCCACCTCCGCGTCGTAGGACGCGACCCGCGCCGGCGAGCCCGCATCGACGCGCCAGGTCCCACGTCCGGATGCGTCGACGCCGTCGACGACGACCGTGCGACGCGTGTCCCCCTGCACGAGCACGCTGCCACGCTCGACCACGAGGTCGCGACCGGCCACGGCGGCGCGGACGCCGTCCGCCAGCACGAGCCACCCGCCGTCGAACGTGAGCGTCACCTCACCACCGCTGGCGCGCACGCGGTCGCCGTCGACGAGGTCCGCACCGCTCGCCACGGTGGTCCAGCCACCGGCCTGTTCCACCTCGAGCGACCCGTCGGTCACGGTGGCGTAGGTCGCCGCGGTGAACAGCGAACCTGCCGGCAGGGTGAGCAGGCCCACGAGCAGCGCGAGCACGGCGACGCCGGCCCCCATCCGGGCGCCGGTGGCTGCCTCCGGCACGGCCGTCGGGGCGGTCACGGCGCGGGCTCCGCGTCCTCGGACGCGCGCGCGGCGGGCAGGTACAGGCACGCGTCGGTACCGCCGCCCGGCGCGTCGTGGAGCTCGAGTCGGCCGCCGAGCAGGGCCGCGATGCGCGCCGCGGTGGGCAGGCCGATGCCGAGGCCGCCGACCGCGCGGGTGCTGGAGCCATCCGCCTGGACGAACAGTTCGAACACCTCCTCGCGACGCGACGCTGGCACCCCCGGGCCGTCGTCGCGGACCCGGATCCGGACCTCGGGACCGACCGCGTCGGCGTGCACGCGGACGGTGCCGGGGGCGAACTTCACCGCGTTGTCCACCAACGCGTCCAGCACCCGACCGACCAGCGCCCGGTCGCCGAGCACCGGTGGGGTCCCGCGGCCGACCCGGCGCGTGATCGTGCGGTCCGGTTCGCGTCCCTGCCAGCGGCCGAGGAGCTCGCCGACCACCTCGGCGACCGCGAGCGGCTCGGTGGTCACCGAGGTCCGTCCACCCTCGAGCTCGGCGAGGTCGACCAGGGCCGCGATGGTGCGTTCGAGCCGGACACGGCCCTCCCGCGCGAGCTCGAGCATCGGCGCGAAACGGGCGTCGAGCGCGTCCCGCGAGGCGATCACCTCCAGGAAGGCCTTGATCGGGGTCAGGGGCGTGTTCAGTTCGTGCGACAGGTTGGCGATGACCTCGGTGCGGACGCGGTCGGCGAGGACGCGCTCGGTGATGTCGCGGATCACGTAGACCCGGCCGCCGCGCACGTCGGCGGCATCGGCCAGCGGCGAAGCCGTCGCCTCGATGACGCGGCCCGTCGCCGTGAGCTCGCCGCGGACGGTCACCGCGTCGCCGTCGCCCGTGCCGAGCACCGTCGACAGGTCGTGGCCACCTTCCGCGGTGCCCCGCAGCACCGCGGCGAGCGGACGACCGACGAGGTCCGCCTCGCCGGTGACCCCGAGGAGGGCCGCGGCCGCCGGGTTGGCCGTGGTGACCGTCCCGTCCTGTGCCGTCGCCAGCAACGCCTCCCCCATCGAGGCCGTGACGGCTTCCAGGCGGTCACGCAACGAGGCCTGGACCGCCAGGCTCGAGCGCAGGTCGCGGTCGCGGTCGGCCAACGACTCGGTCATCCCGTCGAACGCCGCCGCCAGGCGCCCGACCTCGTCGTCCCGGGCCACGCTGACCCGGGTGTCCAGATCGCCCGCGGCGACGCGTTCGGCCGCGTCGGTCAGCTGCGCCACCGGCTCCACCGTGCGGCGGGCCAGCACGGCGGCGAGGCTGCCGGCCAGGACCAGCCCGGCGACGGCGAGCAGGAACGCCGACCGGGTCGCGGTCCGCGCCGCATCGGTCGCCGTGTCGGGCGGCAGGACGAGGACCAGCTGCGCACCGTCGCCGAGCGGTGCAGCGGCGGTGACGCGATCGGTGCCGGCGATCCGAACGGTCCCGTCGCTGCTGGCGACGGCGTCGGCGGCGTCGGCGGGCAGCGTGCTCGCGGCGACCCGACCACCGACGACGATCGCGACGTCGGTCGCGGTGTCCGCCGCCACCCGTTCCAGGACGGGAGCGCTGGTGAGGTCACGGCCGAGGACGAGCGCGCCGACCTGTCGGCCGAGCTGGGGTTCGCCGGTCTCGTCGCGGGGGGCGACGGGGGCCGCGCCGACCACCAGCAGCGACCCGTCCCCGACGTCGACGACCCCGCGGGCGAGCTGACCTCCGAGCGCCGCCACGGTCACGTCCGCGCCCGCGATGACGTTGCCGGCGGCCGGCGGGAGCGCGTCGACGCCATCGGCGGCCAGACCACGCGCGGCCACGAGCGCACCCGCCGCGTCGGTGAGGACGGCCACCTCGACCTCGGGGAGCGCGAGCACCGGCGCGACGCGGTCACCGGCGAGCGCAGCGTCAGCGGCGACGAGCGGCTCGACGAGGGTGTCGCCGGCGACGGCCGCAGCGGTCGCGTCCAACGCGGCGCCGGTGCGGTCGACCAGGTCGCTGGCCTGCGCGCCGGCGATGGCGACGAGCCGGTCGCGCTGTTCGGCGCGGACGTCGCTGGCGAGCACCAGGCCGGACGCGGCGCCCAGCCCGACGACCAGGATCAGCAGCGTCACCAGCGAGACGCCGGTGAAGCGTCCGGCCAGCGAGCGACGACCGGCACGTTCCAACACCCACGCCCCGGCGGCGAGCGAGCCGGCGATCGACAGGCCGGCGGCGGCGCCGGGACGGTCGGCGACGACCAGGTCGGCGGCGGCGTAGAGGGCGAGGGCGGCGACCAACGGCAGCACGCGGCGGCCCCGACCGAGGACCCCCCACGCAGCCGCGACCGATGCCGCCACACCCGCCAACCCGGCGGCGAGGGGGAGGACCGCCGGGGCGGCGACGGGCGCGACCGCCGCGAGGAGGAGCGCCGGCACCACCGCGGAGGTGCGCGGACCCGACGTCGGCGCGTGCGGACGCCGCAAGGTGCCGCCGGCCGCGCCGACGGCGATGGCCGCGTACCCGGCGGCCCGCAGCAGCAGCGGCCACCCGGCGGGGTCGGCGAGCAGCGCGCCGAGGACGAGGTGCGCACCGGCGAGCAACGAGGCGCCGGTGGCCAGCGCGATCCGTGCCGGGAACGCGAGCGGCGGGAAGCTCACGGCGGAGGTGCGGGTCGCCGCGCCGGTGACCGCACCGGCGGGCCGCAGGAGCACGAGCAGCGCGAGCCCCCCGGCGACGGCGACGCCGGCGAGGTGCACGGCGAGGTGGAGCGGGATGGCCACAGCTCGCTCCTGGCGATCGTCGTCCCGCCGGCCGACGGGAGGGTCCACAGCCGGCGCGAACCTCGCGCGTACACGGCTGCGCCGCACCCAACGACCTCGGACGGGCGGGGACGCGGACCGCGGGCGGAGATGACCCGAGGATGCCCCTGGAGGACTAGTCCCCGGTGGGGGCGAGCGCGAACGCCTCGTCAGGCCGGCGTCCCGAGCGCAGCTCGTCGAGCGCCGCCAGGGCGTCGCCGAGGTCGTCGACGGGCACGAGCAGCAGCTCGTTGGCGATCGCCGCATCCCGGGCTTCGCCGAGGTTGCCGCGCGGGATCAGGAACACGGTCGCGGCGTCCTCGACACCGTCCCGGTCGGCGGCCGCGGCCAGCTTCTGACGCACGCCGCCCACGGCACCGACCTGGCCGGAGGTCGTGATCGTGCCGGTACCGGCGACGACGTGTCCGCCGGTGATGTCCTCCTCACCGAGCAGATCGATCACCCCGAGGGCGAACATCAGTCCGGCCGACGGCCCTCCGATGACGCCGGCATCGATCGTGACGTCCACGGGCAGGTCGACGGCGCTGCGCAACAGCACCCCGACGTAGGCGCTGGCCGGGTCGGCGGGGTTGGCACCCAGGGTGACGGGTACCTCGCGCCGGTCGTCGGTTCCGTCGGCGACGGTGAGCACCACCCGATCCCCCGGGCTGCTCGCGCGTACGAGGTCGACCGCGGTCGCGGCATCGGGGACCTCGGTGTCGTCGATCGCCACGATGGTGTCCCCGACGACCAACGCATCGGTCACCGCGTCGTCCTCGACGGCGACGACCTCGGCGCCGACAGCCGCATCGCTGACGTCGTACCCGGCCGCGGTGAGGGCCGCGAGCGCGGCGGTCAGCTGGCTGTCCTCCATCAGCAGCGCGTTCTGGGCCGAGGTCTCCGCCGGGTCGACCCCCTCGGGGTAGACGGTCGAGCGCGGCACGGTCTCGGCGGTGGGCGAGCGGCGCGCCTGCCACCAGCTCCCGAGGTCGAGGCCGTCGCGGACGGCGACCGTGGTCAGCAGCAACCGACCCGTCGACGGGTAGGTGGTCGCCCCGGCGATCTCCACCAGACCGAGGGTGTCCTCGACCGGGCCGGGCACGAGCGCCACCTCGCAGCGCGGCTGGGTCGAGACCACCGCGCACGGGACCGCACCCGAGGCGATGGCGGCGGCGACGGCCGCGAGCACACCGAAGGTGATCGCGCCCAGCACGATGAGGAGGTACCGCGGTCCTGCCGCGGGTGCTGGCGAGCGGCGCATGGAGGGAAGGTAGCGCCCGTCTCCCTACGTCGAGCGCGCCGCGACCGACCAGGCCACCATCGTGCCTGCGAGCGCGGCGATGGCCACGAGCCGCAACCACCCGTCGACGTCGCTGCGACCCGGTGGTGCGGCCACCGCCGACCCGGTCGCGAGCGGCGCAGGTGCCGGCGCGACGTCCTCGTCGGCGGCCGGGGTCGCGAGCGGGCTGACCGGGTCGTCGGCCGTCGGTACCTCGACCGTCGACGGTGGGTCGCTCGTCGGCGCGGCGTCGATCCCGGCGGCCGCGGCCGGACCGGTGTCCTCGACCGGGCGCGCGGGCGCCGGGCCGGGTGGCGGTGGGGGCGCGGCGGACATCGCGGCCACCGAGGTCGTGTGCCCCCCGACGCCGAGGCTCGCGGCGGCGTCGATCCGTCCGATGCCGTGTTCCAGGTCCGGACCGGGGTCACCGAGGTCGACGGCGCCGGCGGCCAAGCGGGCTCGGACCTCGGCGAGGTCGGCGCCCGCGGCGACGAGCAGCGCAGCGACCCCCGAGACGTGTGGGGCGGCGAACGAGGTCCCCTCCGCCTGGCCGTGGGGTGCTGCGGTGACGTCGCAGCCGTCGGGGATCCGGCGGCACCACGTGGACACGATCTCGACCCCTGGCGCGACGAACCCGTCGGGCCGGTCGACGGTGGAGAACTCCGTCCCCCGGTCGTCGCGGTCCACCGCACCCACGAGGACGATCGGCGTGTCGGCCGGGTAGCTGGCGGCGGCCCCCGGTCGGTTGCCGGCAGCGGCGACGACCAGCACCCCGCGGTCGGTCGCGTACCGCACGGCGGCCGCCGGCACGCCGGGCGGCCCGCTGTCGCCGTCGGCGGGCGCGACCGCCTCCAGCGACACGTTGACCACGTGTGCGCCCTGGTCCACCGCCCAGCGGATCCCACGGCCGACGTCCTCGCTGCGCCCCGCGCCCTCCGCGTCCAGCACGCGGACCGGGAGCAGGCTGGCCTCGGGTGCGACCCCGGTCGCCCGCTCCCCCGCACCGGCGATGATCCCGGCGACGAGGGTGCCGTGCCCGTGCTCGTCGCTCGGGTCCCCGTCCCCGTCGACCAGGTCGAGCCCGACGACCGTGCCGTCGTCGCGGCGCACGAAGCGGTCGCGCAGGTCGGGGTGATCGAGCGCGACCCCCGTGTCGACGACGGCGACCACGGCGCCCGCGCCGCGGGTGACCGTCCACGCCTCCTCGGCCCCGACCCGTGCGAGGTTCCAGCGTTCCTCGGCCGTGACCTGCGCCACCGCCGTGGCGCCCGGACCGAGGAGCACGGCGAGGACGACGAGCAGCAGGCTCGCTGCCCGTCGCCGCCACGGTCCCCGCCCGGTCGCTGCCACGTCCCTCCCGCCCGCTCGCCGCGGTCGTCGAGGGGAGAACGAGGCGACGCCGCCGCGGCGACGGTGGCGGTCCCGGGTGCACGCAGCGGTGACCCCGACGCGCAGTCACCGCGCGTCGGGTGCGCACCGGGCCCGACCTGCGTCGGACCTACCCCCTCGCCGCGGCCCGCGCCCGGCGGGCACGGACGAGCGCCGCCGCGACGGCGACGGTGCCCACGGCCACCGTGCCGAGGGCAGCGCCCCGTACGACGCTGCGGCGCGTGCGCAGCGGACCGATCACGAGCTGGTCGGCGTGCTCGGCGGCCATCTCGGCGAGCGCGTCACGGTTGGAGCGACGCGGGCGCCAGCCGGTCGCCACGAGCCGGTCGACGCTCACCACCCACGGGTGCATGAGGTAGGGGACCTGGCCGGCCGGCGCCTCGCCGAGGCCGAGCCGCCAGAGCCGCTCGGCGAGCGAGAAGGCCAGCTCCTCGGGCACCGCGAGCACCCGACGGCCGCTGATGGCGGTCACCTCGTCGAAGGACAGCCACCCGACCGACGAGACGTTGTAGGCACCCGGCAGGTCACGGTGCAGCACGTGCTGCAGGGCCGAGGCGACGTCGTCGACGTGGACGAACTGGATCGGTGGCTTGTGCCCCCGCACGGCGTTGAACCGCGGCGCGTCGAGCTGTCGGGAGATGAAGTTGGACACGCCGGGCCCCGCGACGATCGACGGCCGCAGGACGGTCACGGTCAGGTCCGGGTGCCGCGACGTCCACGGCCACAGCCACCGTTCGATCTCCGCCTTGTGCTCGGCGTAGTTGAACGGGGTGTTGGGCCGCAGCGGCTGGTCCTCGGTGATCGGCAACGGGTTGTCGGGGTGGGCGCCGTACACCACCGCGGAGGACACGTAGATCACCTTGCGGACCCCGGCATCCGCCGCCGCCTGGAACACCGTCCGCGTCCCGTCGACGTTGACCGCGTGCATCGCGGCCTCGTCGCGAGAGGGGTCGAGCTGGAAGGCGAGGTGGACCACGACGTCGACCCCGGCGAACGCCGCTGCGATGGCCGGATCGCGCACGTCGGCGCGGCGGCGCTCGTGCCCCGGACGGGTCGCACCGTCGGCCCCGCCGAGGTCGAGTCCGATGACGCGATCGACCTGTTCGTCCGCGACGAGGAGGTCGACCAACCGGCGGCCGATCAGCCCCTCGGCTCCCGTCACCGCCACCGTCGCCACCGCACCGTCCTTCGCTCGTCGCCCGGGACGACCCTACCGAGCCGCCGGCGACCCTCAGCGGGTCGGCCGCAGGGCCACAGCGGTCCGGGCGACGGTGTGGGACCCTCGCCGGGCTCCCGGACGAAGAGACCCCCGTGCCCGATCTGCCCGACCTCCCAGGCGACCAGCCGGGCGACGACGACGGCCCGCAGCTGCCGCCGGAGCTCGCCGCCATGTTCGAGCAGCTCGGCATCGGTGGGGAGGGCGGGATGCAGCTGCCGCCGGAGCTCGCCCAGATGTTCGAGCAGCTGGCGGGGCCGGGCGGCTTCGAGGAGCTGCAGCGTCAGGCGGCCGCCATGTTCGCCGGTGGGGGCCTCGGTGGGCTCGGCGGGTTCGGGTTCCAGGGGGCGTCCGGACGGACCGACGGGCCGGTGGACTGGCAGCTCGCCACGCGGGTCGCCCTGCAGGTGGCGGCCGAGGACGACCGCCAGCCGACCGACGAGGAGGTCGCCCGCGCCCGCGACGCGGTGGCCCTCGCCGAGCACTGGCTGGACGACTCGCCCCTGCCCGCGCCACCGGACGCCGGTCGGCTCGTGACCGCGTCCCGCCAGGAGTGGGTCAACGCCGCCATCGTGGCGATGAAGCCGCTGGTCGACCCGGTCGCACGGGCCTCGACCGACGCCATGGTCGACCTCGCCCGCGACCAGCTCAGCCAGCTCGGCGACCTCGACGAGGGCGGGCTGCCGCCCGAACTCGCCCCCCTGCAGGGGATCATCGGCCAGCTCGCCGGCGGCGACCCCGGTGAGCTCGTGCGACCGGTCGGCGCCGTCCTCGCCGGGCTCCAGGCGGGACAGGTCCTCGGCCAGCTCGCCCGCACCCTGCTCGGGCAGTACGACCTCGGCATCCCGACCGCACCCCGGGCCACCGCGATGGTGCTGGCCGTCAACACCGCCGACGCGTTCGATGGTTGGGAGCTCGACCCGACCGAGGTCGCGGTCGTGCTCGCCCTGCACGAGGCCGCTATGCGGCGGCTGTACCACGCGGTGCCGTGGCTCGAGGCGCACGTGCAGTCGCTCGTGGCGCGCTTCGCGGCCGGGACGGTGGTGGACGCCGAACGTCTCGAGCAGGTCACCCGTGAGCTGATGTCCGGGGTCGATCCGGACGATCCCGAGGCGCTCCAGGAGGCGATGCAGCGCGCCAGCTCCTTCTCCCTGGAACCCACCGCCGACCAGCGACGGATCCTCGAACGGCTGCAGGGCGTGGTCTGCCTCGTCGGCGCGTGGGCCCGCCACGAGGTGGCCCGGGCGGCCGGCTCTCGCCTGCCCTCGCTCGGCGCGATCGCGGAGGTCCAGCGTCGCCGCCGGGTCGAACGTGGCGACGGGGACGACCTGCTGGCCAGCCTCCTCGGGCTCGACCTGCAACCCGACGACGAGACCGTCGGCGAGCGGTTCGTCACCGCCATCGAGGACACCCTCGGACCCGAAGGCCTGCGTCGCGCCCTCGAGCACCCCGAGAACCTGCCCGACGCGACCGAGCTGGCCGACCCGAGCGCGTGGCTCGCGCGGATGTCCACCGACGGTGACCTGCCCGACGACGCCTCGGCGCTGTTCGGCGACCTCGGGGAGGCGCCGCGCGAGGGTTCGGCTGCGGAGCGGGTCGCCGAGCGCGAGGCCGGGACGGACGACGGGTCCAGCCCGGACGACGTGCCCGGCCCGGACGACGTGCCCGGCCCGGACGACGAGCCGGGCGGGGACAGCGCCGGGTCGTGACCCGTCAGTCGACGCCGTCGTCGACGAGCGCCTCCCCCTCGCGCCCGTCGACGTCGGCCGACGCCGCGAGCCGACCGGCGGTGTAGCCCTCCAGCCAACCGGTGGCGCGGGCCGCGTCGGGGTGGCGCGCGACGAGCTCGTGGAAGCGTGGGCCGTGGTCGGCGACCACGAGGTGCGCCAGCTCGTGCACGAGCACGTGGTCGAGCACGTAGGTCGGCGCCGACGCCAGCTCCCGTGAGATGCGGATCGTGCGCGCGGTCGGGCTGCACGAGCCGTAGCGCCGCTGCATACGACCCGACCACCGCACGGAGCTCGGGCGGACACCGTCGAGGTAGCGGTCGGCGAGCTCGGCAGCGCGCCGTTCGAGCGCCGCATCCCCGCCACGTGCGGCAGCTCGGCTGGCGCCGGTCACCTTGCGCACCAGGCCGGCGACGATCCGTTCCTCCTCGTCGGCGGGGAGCCCGGCGGGCAGACGGACCACCACCACACCGTCACGGGCGGCGGCCGACGCCGACCGGCTGCGACGCGGGCTGCGGTGGATCTCGAGCGGCGGCACGCCACCTCGCGCCGGACGGTGCTCCGGCGGGGGCGCAGGTGTGGTGGTCGGGCGGGGTGGCACGGCGGAGCTCCGGGTCGTCGCGGGCGAGCGGGTAGCACGCTCGCGTGGGTCGTGTCGGGGTCGGCCATCGCCCGTGCGGTTCGTGCGCGAGGCCGAGCGGGACGGCAGGGTCACGCCTCTCCACAGGTTGTGGACGGCGTGTGGATGCCGTTGCGGTCGGGGACGGCGCCCCACCTGCGACGACGGCCGCGAGCATCGCACGCCGTCGGACCCGCTCCCGCCGGCATCCACACCTCGTCCACAGGCAGGACGCCCTTCGTCCACAGGGGGTGGGGACGGTGCGGTCGACGCCTCCCGGACGCGCCCGTACCGTGCCTGTCACGAGGTCCCCAGCACCGGACCGGACGAGGCGCCCCACGGGGAAGGGGGCGCACCGACCGGGATGGCGCTGGGGACTTCCGCTGTCCGGTGACTACCCTCCCGCCGCCGACCCGAGGAGCCTGGAGCCGATGGCCGACCCCACCAGCGAGCCCGTCTCCGATGCCCGGTCCGATGCCCGGTCCGATGTCCGGTCCGACGTCCCGTCCGACATCCCGTCCGACATCCCGTCCGGGCCGAGCGCGCCGGCCAGCGACGCCGGTGGCCGCACCCCCGCCGCCGCCTTCTTCGACCTCGACCGGACGCTGATCAGCGGTTCGTCGGCGTTCTCGTTCGGCATCGCCGCCTGGCGCAACAAGCTCATCCCGACCGGCGAGCTGCTCTCCGACGGACTCAACGCGCTGACCTTCAAGCTGGTCGGAGCGACCGACGAGCGCTCCGAAGCGGTCCGCGACCGCATCCTCCACGCCGTCGAGGGCGCCGCCCAGGAGGACCTGCTCGCGCTCAACGAGCAGATCATCCCCCGCGTCCTCGAACGCGTCCGCCCGGAGTCGCGCGGCCTGATCGAGATGCACCACGAGGCCGGTCGCGAGACCTGGATCGTGTCGGCCTCCCCGATCGAACTGGTCGACCCGCTCGCCAGGGCGCTCGGCATGACGGGGGGCATCGCGACCCGTTCGGAGGTCGTCGACGGCCGCTACACCGGACGGCTCGACGGCCCCTTCGTGTACGGCGACGGCAAGCGCGAGGCCATCCAGACCCTGGCCGACGAGCGGGGCTACGACCTGCGCCTGTCCTACGCGTACTCCGACTCGGCCTCGGACCTGCCGATGATGGAGATGGTCGGCCACCCCGTCGCGGTGAACCCGGACCGTCCGCTCGAGTCGGTCGCGCACCAGCGCGGCTGGCCCATGGTGATCTTCTCGCGGCGGACCAAGCAGGTGGTCAAGACCACGACCGCCGCTGCCGGCGCGGTGGGCCTGGCCACGGCCACCTACCTGTTCGGCCGTCGGCACGGGCGCATCGCCGGCGAGGCCGAGCGTGGCCGGATGCTGCGGGTGCTGCGCTGATCCCGCCGGACGCCGCGTTCACCCTCGGCGCACCGAGCCCGTACCTCACGCGGTTGCTCGCCGACGCGGACCGGTTCGCCGCGTGCTGGCACGCCGCCGACCCGGCTGCCAGGGACGCCGAGGCAGCACGCCTGGCCGAGGTGTCGGCGCTGGCCTCGCTCCGGCTCGACGGGTCCCCGATCACCCGGGCCCCCACCGCCGACGCGGTCGTCGCCGCCCGGACGACGGTGGACGCCGCCCGCATCGAGGACCCGCGCCACGGGACCTGGTTCGACGCCTTCCGTGCCTTCGAGGACGTGGACCCGGACGATCCGGAGGCGGTCCACGCGGACGCGTCCGTGCACGCGCTCGAGTTCGACGGGGTGGTCCAGGCGCACACCAGCGACGACCTCGGGGCGCTGCTGCTGACCGAGCCGGTCCCGGCGCTCGCGGAGCTGCAACGCCGACTCACCCGCTACCTGGTCGCCCCAGGTCGCGCCGGTCAGCTGCGCGAGCTCGAGCAGGCGGTACACGATGCCTCGGTCGGGCGGATCATGTACTTCACCGTCGACCCGGCACGGGTCGCCGGTGAGCTCGACCGCCTGGCCGCCTGGCTGACGACCGCGGGCGGCGACGTCCACCCGGTGGTGGCTGCCGGCATCGTCCACCTCGAGCTGCTGCGCATCCACCCCTTCGACGCGGCCAACGGCCGCCTCGCGCGCGCCGCCGCCCGGCTGGTGTTGCACGCCCGGCGGTTCGACCCGCACGGGCTCGCCGCCCCCGAACCCGTGCTCGACGAGGACCGGCTCGGCTACCACGACGAGGTGGCGCGCACCGTCCGCCGGCGCGATCCCAGCATCTGGTTGGAGCGCTGGGCCGAGGCGGTGACCGAGGGGATGCGCCGTTCGGCGCGGACGCTCGGGCGACTCGACGCGACGGTGGACGGGGCCGCGGAGGCGTTCCTCGCCGCGCACGAGCCCGGCGAGGTGGTCACCGTCGCCGACCACCGCACCGCGACCGGCCTGGCCGCGGACGCGAGCGACGCCGCCCTCGGCGACCTCCTCGACGCCGGACGGCTGACGCGGGTGGCCGGCAGCCGGGGTCTGCGGTTCGTCGTCCGCTGACGCTGGCCGGACGGTCAGCCCGTCCGTACGGCGGTACCGATCGGTCTCCGGAACCCGCTCGCGGCATGCGGCCACGACCCTACGCTCCGCGACGGGAGAGGAGTCCGCGGTGACGAAGGTGGAGCCACGCACGGCCCGACGGCTGCGACGCGTCGCCGACGATCCGCTCGACGAGGTCCGTTCCGCGTTCCTGCGCCTCGCGGAGCGGTTCGACGAGCACGGTGCGGCGGGCCTGCGCGCCACCTACGTGGTCGACGTGACCGGGCGGGGTCCGACCACCGTCGCCGTCCACGACGGACGTTGCTTCATCTCCCCCCACGCCGCACCCGACCCGCACGCCCGGCTCAGCACCGACGCGGCCACCTGGCTCGAGCTCGTCGACGGCCGTATCGACGGCATCGCGGCCTTCCTCGCCGGACGGCTGCGCATCGAGGGTGACCTGGCGCTGGCCGCCAGGTTCGAGACCCTGTTCCGTCCCGCGCCCGGCGCGACCCGCATCCTGCGCACCCGCCACACCGACGTGAAGGGTGTCCGGCTCGAGTCGATCGTCGCCGGACGGGGTACGCCGGTGCTGCTGCTGCACGGCCTCGGCGCCAGCAAGGTGTCGTTCCTGCCGACCGTCGACGGGCTGGCCGGTGACCGCTTCGAGGTGCACGCGCTCGACCTGCCCGGGTTCGGCAAGTCCAGCAAGCCCCTGCCCGCCGGACGCCGGTACTCGATGGCCTGGATGGCGGACGTCGTCCACGGCTACCTGATCCGCAACCGGATCCGCGACGCGCACGTCATCGGCAACTCGATGGGCGGCCGGATCGCGACCGAGCTGGCGCTGCGCCACCCGGGATCGGTCCGCAGCGTCGTCGGGCTCGGCTCGGCGGTCGCCTTCGACGAGTACCGACGGATCGCACCGCTCCTGCGCTTGACCCGTCCCCAGTACCTCGCCGCGGTCCCCTTCACGCTGCGGCGTAGCTGGGTCGAAGCCGGCATCCGCGAGCTGTTCCACGACCCTTCACGCGTCCCGGAGGCCAACCACCGCGCCGCGGCCACCGACGTCCTGCTGTCGCTGCGCGAACCGGGCTACCGCCTGGCGCTGGCGTCCTGTGCCCGCCACCTCGGCATCGAGAAGGGCGCGGGCCGCGGGTCGTACTGGGAGCGTCTCGGCGGTTGCCAGGTCCCGAGCTTCTGGGTGTTCGGCCGCCACGACCGGCTCGTCCACCACCGTTACGCGCAGCGCGTGCGCGACGCCCTGCCGGCCGCCCGGGTCGAGATGTGGGACGACTGCGGTCACGTCCCCCAGTTCGAGTTCCCCGACCGGGTCAACGAGCGCGTCACCGCGTGGCTGACCCGCATCGAGGCCGGTCGCTGACCGTCAGGCGCCCGTCCGCTCGGCGGCGGCGTCGACCCCGCTGACGCCGGGGGCGGCACGGCCCTCGCGGAGCCAGTCCCCCACCACCTCGACGTACTCGGCGGGTGCCTCGAGCATCGGCACGTGCCCGACCGACGCGAACACGTGGGCGTCCCAGTCGGGGCGACGGTCGCGCAGGTGGTCGATGACGTGGCGGCCGACGAGCTGGTCGGCGTCGCCCCACAGCAGCAGCGTCGGCGCGGTGACCCGGTCGACGGCCTGGCCGAGGGAGCGCTGTCCGACGGTCATCGCCGCGACGATCGAGGTGGCGGCGGTCACGAACCCGTCGAGGCGCCACGGCTGCTGCCGGCCCCAGTCGAGGTTCTCGACCCCGACCTCGTCGATCTCCGGCGCGATGCGGGTCGGGTCGCCGTGGACGAACTCGACCGTCTCCTGCCACAGGGACTCGCCGGTGTTGCGCTTCCACGCCAACCGCAGCCCGGCTCGCCCGAGCGGCGGCACCGCGAACGGCGCGAACCGGGCGAGCGTCTTCGGGGCGATCGCGGCCGCGGCCCGGACCGGTCCGGGCAGCGCCGGATCGACCAGCACCAGCCGTTCGATCCGGTCGGGGGCGAGGTCGGCCAGCAGGACGCCGATGAGCCCGCCCATCGAGTTGCCGTGCAGGACGACACGGTCGAGGCCCTCCTGGCGCAGCAGGGCCCGCAGGAACCGCGCTTGGGTGCCGGTGCGGGCGGCGGTGCGGTGGGGCGGCGCGGTCCGCCCGAACCCGGGCAGGTCGGGGGCGAGGACCGGACCGTGCTCGGCGGTCGCGGCCATCACCTCGAGCCAGTTCGTGGACGAGCCGCCGAGCCCGTGGACGAGCAGCTGGGTCGGCGCGTCGGCCGGGACGTGCGGGGCGGGGTCGTGGCGCAGGACGTGGACGTCGGTGCCGTGGACGTCCACGACCTCGCTGCGGATGCCGGCCCAGCGCTCGGCGCGGGTACCCCAGTCGTCGTGCA
>CAYSTY010000019.1:0-17870 GCA_964433685.1 uncultured Actinomycetota bacterium
CGGTCACGGCATCGGGGTCGAGGAGCACGAGGAACCCTGGATCGTGGCGGGCAACCGCGAACCGGTGGCCGCCGGCATGGCGTTCTCCATCGAGCCGGGCATCTACGTGCCCGGGCGCTACGGCTCCCGCATCGAGGACATCGTGGTGGTCACCGAGGACGGTGTGGAGCGGGTCAACCACCGACCACGCGAGGTGCTGGTCGTCTGACACGCACGAGCGGAGGGACCCTTGTGAGCGACAGCGACACCGCTGAGGTGCGCGTCCAGCGGGCGCGGATCGAGGAGATCCGCGCGCTGGCCGAGGAGTACCGGCGCGAACAGGTCGGCCGCGCTGCCGACGGCACGCCGTCGGACGTGCCGTTGCCCACCGGTGGCATCTACTGGATCGCCCGCGACGCGGCGGGCAACGACCTCGGGTACGCCGCGGGGACGATGCGTCCGATCGGTTGCCAGGTGGGCCCGGTCTTCACCCGCGGGAGCGCTCGACGGCGTGGGGTCGGCGAAGCGCTCGTGACCGCCATCCAGCGCTGGGCCAACGACACCCGCGTACCCGTGGTGGAGATCTCCGTCGCCGCGGACAACCCGAGCGGACAGGCCTTCCTCGAGTCCCTCGGGTACGTCCCTCGGCGCGTGCTGATGTCGCTCACCCCCGAGGCGGCCGCGCCGCGAGCCGACGCGTGAACGACGCCGCTGCCGACGCCTCGCCGCGTGGCGAGGCCGGCCGCCTCCGACCGGTACGGCGCGTCCTCGCGGTCGGCGCCGGCCTGTCCCTGCTGGGGGCGTTGGCCACCGGTGCGCTCGGAGGCCCCGGCGCGGGCAGCCTGGCCGCGTTCCTGATCGGGTTCGCGCTCACCTGCGGCGCGGCCGGCCTCGTGACGTTGGTGGGAGCGGTCCGCGACGAGGCGCGGGACCGTCCCGTCCCGCGACGCCGCGTCGGGGTCGGTGTTGGCCTGCTCCTCGGGGCGCCCCTCCTCCTCGTCCTCGCCGCCGGCGCGGCGAGCACCACGTGAACGGTGCAGCCGCGCCGTCGCCGACCGTCGGTTCGCCCGGCGGGGAGCACCGGGTCCTCGAACCGCCGGGTGCGGAACCGCTCGCAGCCACCCGGCTCGACGCGCTCGCGGAGCTGTGGGACGGCGAGCTGCGGCTGTCGCTGGAGGCGGTCGTGCTCAGCGCCGTCAGCCACCGACGCTGGGTGGAACGCCTCGGATCCGATCCGGGCCGGCTCACCGCGGCCTTCGCCGAGTCCGTCGCCGAACGTGGCGGTCTGGGGGAGGAGGCCCACGACGCGACCGCCATCGGCACCGTCGCGGCGGTCGGCAGCGCCCACCCACACGCCGTCACCGTCGGAGAACGGGTCGCCGTCGCGGTGAGCGCCGCGGCGCTGCCGACCTTCGCGCTCCCGACGGCCGGGTGGGACGGCGGCCGGGTCGTCCCCGTACAGGGGCACGCCATCGTGCCCGCGGCGGCCGTGACCGTGCCCGTGGACGACGCTCCGGCGGCCCTCGCCGCGACGCTGGCCCTCCACGCGGACCTGCCCACCGGACTGGTCCCGGGACACCACGTCGCCGTCATCGGTGTCGACCGACCCGCCGGTGCGATCGCGGTGGTCACCGCCGCCGCCCAGCAGCGCGAGGTCACGGCGGTGGTCGCCAGCCTCGCGGCGGCCAGGCTCGCCCGGGCGCTCGGCGCGGGCCGCAGCGTGATCGTCGCGCCCGCCGAGCCGGTCCCGGCCGCGGCCCGGCTCGCCGAGGCAGACCGCGGCAGCCTCGACCTGGTCATCCTGGCCGACCCCGCCGGGGCGGCCCTCGCGGCGCGGTGCGCACCCGCCGTACAGGTCCTGACCGACCCGACGAGCGACGCGGAGGTCACGGCCAGGGTGCTGACGGCGGCCCGGGCCGCGGGACGTGGCGTCACCATCGCCGCCGGGCGCGGCGTCGCGGACGACCGGGGGACGCAGCTGCGTCACCTGGTGCGGACGCGGCCCCTGCTCGAGGCCACGTTGCGGTGGGGAGCGGGCCTCGGGCCCCGTCCGCACCTGCCGACCGACGACGTGGAGACGACGTGAGCACCACGCGGACCGCGACACCGTCCTCCTCCCGCGCCCGACCGTCCGGCGCAGCGCCGGTGCGGGGCACCCTCCTGGTCGCCGACCGGGTGGTCACCCTCGGGCACGCGCGCGTCGACGCCCGCGCCGTGCTCGTCCGCGGCAGCCGTGTCGTCTGGGTCGGCGACGACCCCGACCAGGCCCCACCCCACCAGCACCGACACGTGTTCGACGGCGCGGTGATCGGCCCGGCGTTCGTGGACGCACACGCCCACCTGACCCCGCTCGGCCTCGGCCAGGTCACCCTCGACCTCGGTGACGCGCGGTCGGGTGCGGAGCTGCTCCGTGCCGTGGCGACCTACGCCGCCCAGCACACCGGTCGCGTCATCTGGGGCCACGGGTTCGATCCGCACCGCTACCCCGACGGGTTGCCGTCACCCGACCAGCTCAGCGAGGTCACGCCGGGTCGCGGCGTCTACCTCTCGCGCGTCGACGGTCACGCCAGTCTCGTCGACCGGGACACCCTGAGCGCGGCACCGCTCGCGCGGGCCAACGGGGTGGAACGCGACGCGGACGGGCGGGCCACGGGCCTGCTCAAGCGGGAGGCCAACCACATCGTGCGGCGTTGGGCCATCGGTGCCATGGACCCCTCCGAACTGGCGGCGGCACGGCGGGCCGCGGCCCGCTACGCCGCGGCGCGCGGGGTCGGATCGGTGCACGAGATGTCCGGTCCCGACCTGATGGGACGCGACGACCTCGAGGCGTGGATCACGGGGGAGTGGCCCATCGAGGTGGTGCCCTACTGGGGGGAGCTCGACCTCAGCGTGCCGCTCGCGCACGAGCTGCGGCAGGTCGGTGGCGACCTGTTCCTCGACGGCTCCCTCGGCAGCCACACCGCCGCCCTGTGCGAGCCGTACGCGGACCGCCCGGACCACCGCGGCGAGCTCGAGCACGACGACGCGACGCTCACCGACTGGTTCGCGGAGGCGACCGGCCTCGGGTTGCAGGTCGGCGTCCACGCCATCGGGGACGCGGCGGTGCGGCAGGCGGTGCGCTGCCTACGCGCCGCGCGGGCCGCGCTGCCCGAGCACCTGCGCGACGACCTGGTCCGCCTGCGTCACCGCATCGAGCACGCCGAGGTGTTGCCCGCCGATCTGCTCGACGACATCGCCGACCTCGGCGTCGTCATCTCGGCCCAACCACGGTTCGAGACCATCTGGGGCGGCCCGGACGGCATGTACGCCACCCGCCTCGGCCCCGAACGGGCGGCCCGGACCAACGACTACCGCGCGCTCGCCGACCGTGGCATCGGGTTGGCGTTCGGGTCGGACGCGAACGTGGCACCGATGGACCCGTGGGCGACGGTGCACGCCGCCGAGCGACGCCGCGACGCCCGGCACGCGGTCAGCCGGCTCGAAGCGGTGTCGATGTCGACGCTCGGAGGACGACACGCCGCCCGTCAGGACCGCTACGCCGGGGTCGTCCGGGCCGGCATGCGCGCCGACCTCGCCGCCTTCGAGGGCGACCCCTACGCCGCGGACGACCCCCGCCACAGCGCCTGCGTCCTCACGGTCGTGCAGGGCCGCGCGGCGCACGGCGACGCGCCGCTACCGCCAGCGCCGGGCCGTTGAGGTGGCGCGCCCGGATGCAAGCTGTCGTGCGTTCGGCGTGACGGGTGGGAGCAGCCACGGCGCAGAGCTTGACGGCGACCGCCGGCGGTTGGTTCGGTACTCGCGTCGGCGACACCGTCGAGGTGAGTGAGGAGGGGGCGGCCGGGACCCGCACGATCGACGCAGGGAGCACGCTCCCGGTGACGGTCGAGTCCCGATGAACCTCCCACGACCTGCGGTGTCGCGGTGGGCACGACGCCTAGTAGACAACGTGTTCGTCCAACGCCGTACCCGGACGGCACGGCCCCAACGGCGTCGATGTCCACCAGGTCTCGCGGGGGTCCCGGCTCGGACCGGGGCCCCCGCAGCTCCTCCGGCCGCGGGGGCCGCCCCTGGCGGGGTGCTCGTCCGGTCGGGGACCTCGCTCGACGGCCCTGGACCCGTCTTGCGCCGGGGCACCCCCTCTGGTACGAAGCGCGCCCGTTGGGGCCCCCGCCCCACGTCCCGTCTCCCGAGGAGCCGCCCGTGGCAGCGCGCCGCAAGCGCCGCGACGACCCTGCCGTGCCCGACGGCGGGGACGACGAGGTCCTCGACCCCACCGAGGTCGACGATCCGGACGTCGACGAGGACGAGGACGACGACGACCTGCCCGAGCTCGAGGACGACGCCTTCGACGACGAGGACGACGCCGACGAGGAGACCGACGAGGAGGAGAGCCTCGAGGTCCCGCTCGAGGAGGGCCTCGAACCCGACGGTGACGACGAGGAGGGTCCCTCCACGGTCGTGCCGGCGGTCGTCGCCGACGCCGCCTTCGACGACGAGGACGAGGCGCGCGTCGTGGCCGCGGTGGTCAACGAGGACGACGACGACGATGACGGCGTCGAAGGGCTGCGCGACGGCGAGTTCGTGTGCCGCTCGTGCTACATGGCCAAGCGGGAGAGCCAGCTGGCCGATCCCGACCAGCTGCTCTGCCGCGACTGCGCCTGAGGCGTGGGTGCGCGGCAGGTGACCGCGTCCGAGGTGGCAGCCGCCACCGCCGGTCCCACGGAGCGGACCGCACCGCCCTGGTCGGCCGCATCCGCGCCGGTGACGGCCGTCGTCGCCGGCCTGTTGCTGCTGGTCGCCCACCCCCCGGTGGGTGCGTGGTGGACGACGTTGATCGCGCCGGGGGTCCTCGTCCTCGCACTGCGACGTGACCCCCGTCGGGCGGGGCGGCTCGGCGCCCTCGCGGGAGCGGCCTACTTCGGCCCGATGCTCACCTGGCTCGTCCTGCCGGCCGGCTACCTCGCCTGGACGCTGCTGGTCCTGACCCAGGTCGGCTTCGTCGCGGTCCTCGCGGTCGTGCTCCGCCCCTGGCTCGCGTCGCGGTGGTTGCCCCCGATCGCGGCCGTGGCGTGGGTCGGCATGGACGCGTGGCGTTCGATCTTCCCCCTCGGTGGGTTCGAGTGGGGCGCCATCGCCTACGCGCACGTGGACGGTTCCTGGATGCTGTCCGTGGCCCGCATCCTCGGTGGTCGCGGGATCACGCTGCTGACGGTGCTGATCTCGGTCGCGGCGGTCCAGGCCCTGGTGACGACACGGCAGGTGGTCCGTGACCGGGGTGACGGCCCGGTGGACCAGGCGCTGCGCGCGACCAACTGGCCGGTGGCCTTCGCCGTCGGCGGCCTGCTCCTGTCGGTCCTGATCACCATCGAACCGCCGGCGGAGGTCGGCTCCCTCGACGTGTTGTCGGTGCAGGGCAACGACATCCGGCACTTCGAACGACGCGTCGACGACCCCTCGTTCCGGATCAGCACCCAGATGCGGGACGAGACCGTCGCCGCCGTCGGGGATGGTCCGGCGCCCGACCTGACGGTGTGGCCCGAGGCGTCGATCGACACCGACCCGTTCAGCGACCGCGGCGCCCGTTTCCTGCCGCTGCTCGAGGAGGCGGCCGCGACCTCCCGGCACCTGCTCGCGGGGGTGAACCTCGACGGACCCGACCCGGCGACCGGCTTCTACCGCACCCAGCTGCTCGTCGACCAGGAGGCGCAGGTCCGGGGTCGCTACGACAAGCGGGCGGTGGTGCCCTTCGGCGAGTACGTCCCGCTGCGTCCGCTCATCGGGTGGTTCCCGCCGCTGGCGCAGATCCCGCGCGACATCCTGCCCGCGGCCGAACCCCACCGGCTGACCGTCGACGGGATCGGCGTCGCCGTCCTGATCTGCTTCGAGACGCTCTTCGGTGACGTCGCCCGGGACAACGTGATGGCGGGACGGGAGCCTGCGGGGCTGCTGGTCTCGGCGACGACCGACGCGTCCTTCGGGCTCAGCGCCGAACCCGCGCAGCACCTCGCCCAGTCCCGGCTGCGGGCCGTCGAGACCGGCCGGTGGGTGGTGCACGCGGCGCTGTCGGGGTCCTCGGCGTTCGTCGCGCCGGACGGCTCCACCTCGGGTGACACCGACCTGTTCGTACGCGCGACCCTCCGCGAGGACGTCCCCGTCGTGGAGGGCGTCACCCCGTTCCTGGTCGTCGGCGACCTCCTCGGCACCGCGGGGAGGTGGCTGCTGCTGTTGGGACTGGGCTGGGCCGTCCGGGTCGCGCGCCAGCGCCGGCGCGCCGGAGCGGGCGAGCAGGCGGAGGCGTGAGCGGCGCGGCGTCACGCACCCTGGTCGTGCTGCCGACCTACGACGAGCGCGCCAACCTCGCCGCCGTGGTCACGGCGCTCCGGACCGGCCCGGACGCGGTGGACGTCCTCGTGGTCGACGACGCGTCCCCGGACGGCACCGGCGCCCTCGCCGACGAGCTCGCCGCGGACGACGCCGGGGTCGCGGTGCTGCACCGTCCGTCCAAGCAGGGGCTCGGGTCGGCCTACCGCGCCGGGTTCGCCTGGGGGCTCGCCCACGACTACGACCGTTTCGTCGCCATGGACGCCGACCGGTCCCACGATCCCGATGCGTTGCCGGCCCTGCTCGCGGCGGCGGAGGCCGCCGACGTCGTCATCGGCAGCCGGTACGTGGACGGGGGACGGGTCGAGCGCTGGCCGCTGCCACGCCGGCTGCTGTCGGCCGGCGGCAACCTCTACGCCCGGGCGCTGACGGGCCTGCCCGTGCACGACGGCACGAGTGGTTTCCGGGTCGTGCGACGAGCGGTGCTCGAGGCCATCGACGCGACCCGCCTGCGCTCCGAGGGGTACGCCTTCCAGCTCGAGGTGGCCTGGCGGGCGTGGCGGGCCGGCTTCCGTGTGGTCGAGGTCCCCATCGTCTTCGTCGAACGACGTGCGGGCGCGTCCAAGCTGTCCCGAGCCGTGGTCGTCGAGGCGCTGTGGCGCACCGCGGCGTGGTCGGTGTCCGGCCGGCGGCGCGCCCCGACGGTCCACCCCGCGTCCGTCGTGGCCGGGCGGCACCGCGGGTCCGTCCGCGGCGGCTAGCCTGCCGCCCCGCGGCGTCTGCCTCGCCGCCTCGCCCCCGTCGTCCAGCGGCCTAGGATCCCACCCTTTCAAGGTGGTGACGCCGGTTCGAATCCGGTCGGGGGTACGACCAGCACGAGCCCGCGTTCCCACCCTGCGACGGCATCGCACGGCGGAACGCCGGCAGGCGCCGACGGCGTTCCCCGGGCGTCACCGGTACCCTCGGTCGGTGCCGCCGCCGCGGATCCGTGGCCGTGCGCCGCCCCCGCGCCTCCCTCCGCCCGTCGTCCCGCCCGTCGTCCGAGGAGCCCTCGTGGCCACCAAGATCGAGCTCCAGATCCCCATCGAGCGTCAGAAGGCCGCCCAGGCCGCTGGCAACTTCGAGCTCGAGGACCTGCCGGGCCGTCTCGCCACCCCCGACGCGGCCGTGCGGGTGGGCAAGACCCCCAAGCAGGACAAGCCGCTCAAGACCGTCCGGTCCCTCAACGGCATCACCAAGCTGGTGCCGAACCAGGTCATCGCCAACTACGGCCGGTCGGAGTCGCGCTGGGCCGCGGCGTACCAGAAGCGCCGCGCGGGGCACGCCGACTTCCACGAGCTGCTGAGCTACGCCCGGCAGATCATCGGTCTGGACGAGGACGGTCAGATCCTCATCTGCCTGATGGGCCACGCGGGCCAGGGACCGTGCATCCCGCTGTGGGTGCCGCGCGAGGAGGTCACCCTCACCGTGCAGCCCAACGACATCATCATGCGCTTCGACGATCTCACCTTCGACTGGTGAGTCCCGCCCCGACCGGGCAGCCGCTGGACGAGCTGGTCCGGTTCGCGCACGAGCTCGCCGATCTCGCCGATGCGGTCACCCTCCCCGCCTACCGGTCCGGCTTCGCGCCCGGGTCGGGCACCAGCGGCGAGGTCGAGCGCAAGGCCGACGGCACGGCCGTGACCGCCTACGACCGCGAGGCCGAACGCGTGGTCCGTGCCGCGGTCCGTGACCGCTTCCCCGAGCACGCCTTCCTCGGCGAGGAGGACGGCCTCGTCGGCGCGGCCGACGCCCCGCGGTGGATCGTGGACCCGATCGACGGCACCACCAACTTCGTGACCGGCAACCCGGTCTGGGCGACGCTGATCGCGCTGCAGGTCGAGGGCGAGGAGGTCGTCGGCGTGGTGTCGGCACCGGCGCTCGGTAGCCGGTGGGACGGGGTGCGCGGTGGTCCGGCCCACCAGGACGGCCGACGGGTGCAGGTCAGCGACGTCCGCGACCTCGCCGACGCGCAGGTCACCTTCGGCGGGCTCGACCACTTCTCCGAGCGGGGCGTCGCCGCAGCCGTCCCGGAGCTGACCGCCCGGACCCGGCGCCAGCGCGGCTTCGGTGACTTCTGGCAGCACTGCCTCGTCGCGTCCGGCGCCTGTGACGTCGCGATCGAGGCCGAGGTCAACCTGTGGGACCTCGCGGCCGTGAAGGTCATCGTCGAGGCCGCGGGCGGACGGTTCACCGACCTCGGCGGTCGGGTCACCGCCGACGGTGGCAGCGCGATCGCGACCAACGGCCACCTGCACGACGAGGTCCTGTCGATCGTGGCCGCGGCGCGCAGCTGAGCGCTCGTCGTCCACAGCGGGTGCCGCGCCTTCGCCGTGCGTGTCGCACCCAGCGGTACCGTCGTCGTCGATGACCACGGACCCCGCCTCCACCCCGCTCGATGAGCCCGCTGCCGCCCCCGCCGCGGACGGGCCGCCGGACGAGCCCGTCTCGTTGCAGCTGCTCGACCTCGAGGCCGCACCGCCGGGCACCTACGGGGAGCTCGAGCCGGCGCACCCGCCGCTGATCGACGCGCAGGGTCGGGTCCGGCTGTCGTTCTCGCGGATCGAGAGCTACGCCAACTGCCCGCGCAAGTTCCGCTACAGCTACGTCGACAAGCTGCCCGGCAGGCCCGGACCGCACCTGTCGTTCGGCACCTCGATCCACAACGCGCTCGAGAGCTTCTACGACCAGAAGCTGCCCGAGTGCCCGTCGGAGGAGGAGCTGCTCGGTTTCCTCTACGACCGCTGGGAGCACTCCGGCTTCGAACAGCTCCCGCGGGAGGAACAGGTCGGCTTCTACCGCCACGCCCAGCAGGTCCTGCGTCGCTACCACGCCCGGGTCGCCGATCGCTACCGCCTGCCCGTGGCGACCGAGGCCTGGTTCGAGCTGCCGATCGGGTACGAGGCGACGGTGGTCGGGTCGATCGACCGCGTCGACGTCGACGACGACGGGCGCTTCCACGTCGTGGACTACAAGACCAACCGCAAGGTCAAGGACCGCGCCCGGGTGGCGGGCTCGCTGCAGCTGTCGCTGTACGCGCTCGCGTGCCGGCACCTGTACGGCGCGCTGCCGGCGACCGTGAGCCTCGACTTCGTCGTCGCCGGGGTGGAGGTCGTCGCCGAGCTCGACGAGCTCGACCTCGACGCCGCCCGCCAGGCGGTGCTCGACACGGCGGCCGCGGTCCGGGCCGAACGGTACGAACCCCGTCCCAACCCGCTGTGCGACTGGTGCGATTTCCGATCGCTGTGTCCCGCGTGGCAGACGGGGGACGGGGTCGAGGCGCTCGGGCCGGCCGTGGCCGAGCTGCGTCGCAAGCGCCGGGCCGTCGCGCGCGAGGTGCAGGACCTGCGCGACCTCGAAGCCGGGGTCGAACGCATCGCCGCCGAGCTCGCCACCACCGAGGCCGCGGCGTCCGACGACGCCGGGGCGCGTGACGACGCCGATGCGGTCGAGGGTGCGGACGCAGCGGACGGGTCGGCCGACCACGCGGCCGCGGGCCACCGGTAGCATCGGCGACCGTCCGAGCCAGCCGGACGGCGCTGCGCTGGCCACGCAACGTCCCGTCCCGAGGAGACCCCCGTGGGAGAGCGCGTCAGCGACACCACCAGCATCGCGGCGACCGAGGAGACCATCCTCGAGGTCATCTGCGACCTCGACGTGTACCCCGAGTGGGCCGAGGGCATGATCGAGGCCGAGACCCTGACCCGGGACGGTGAGGGTCGCCCGGAGACCGCCCGGTTCCGCGTCGACGCCAAGGTCGCCGAGGTCACCTACACGCTGCGTTACGCCTACGGGCCCGGGACGGTGAGCTGGAGCCTGGTCGAGGGGGAGACCATCTCGCAGCTCGACGGCAGCTACCAGCTCTCGCAGGACGGGGCGGGCACGCAGGTCCGCTACGACCTCGAGGCGGACGTCGACCTGCCCCTGCCCGGCTTCCTCAAGAAGCGCGCCGCCAAGCAGATCCTCGACCAGGGGCTGCGGGGCCTCAAGCGGCGCGCGGAGTCGCGGAGCTGACGTGCCCCGCGACCAGGTCGAGGCCGCCTACTTCACGCTCCTGCGGGCGCGCGAGGAGGTCACGCAGCTGACCCGGTACGGCGAGGTGCTCCACGACGAGGAACGGCGGCTGCACCGGTTCCGCACCGAAGGTGCCGCCCTCGCCACGCGGGTCGACCGTCGCCTGTGGCGCGCCCTGCGCCACACCGAAGGGGCCATCGACGAGGCGCTCGACGCCCGGCTCGCGGTCATCGCCGACGAACGTGCGCGTCTGCCCGACCGGCTCGCGGCCGCGGAGGCGTTCGTGCTCGAGGCCGAGTCGGCGCACGAGCAGCTGCGATCGGGGCGTTGAGGTGTACCGCGACGACCCGCTCGACGACGAGGCGGAGCTGATCGAGATCGCTGGGGAGGAGGCGGTCAGGACCCTGCGCGACGCGTCCGAGCAGCTCTCCCCACGGCCCCTCGATGTCGCGCTCGACGTGCTCCGGGTCCTGCAGGGCTGGGTCGACGACGAGGCCGCCGGCGCCTGGCTGAACACGGCGCAACGTCGGCTCGACGGGCGGACCCCGGTGGCGGCGCTCGCCGCGGGCGCCGTCGAGGAGGTCGAGGACGCCGCCCGAGCCTGGGTCGCCGCCAACGCCTGACCCCGCCGGCCGGCGCCTGACGCCCCCCCCGGCCGACGCGCACGACCCCGGCCGTGGTGCACGGCTGCCGCCTGCCTCCGGTACGCTGCCCCGTCCGCGTGCCGCGGCGCTGTGACGCGCCCGCACGCTCGATCCCCTTCCGGCCAGTCGCCCCCGAACGAGAGCTCGCACCCCATGCCCACCGGACGCGTCAAGGTCTTCCACGCCGAGCGGAAGTTCGGCTTCCTCACCACCGCCGACGGCGACGAGATCTACGTCGCCGCCGACGAGGTCCAGGGCGGCACGCTCCGCTCGGGTGACGAGGTGGAGTACGAGCTCGCCGACGGCGAGGGCCGCAAGCGCGCGGCGACCGGCGTCACCGTCACCAAGTCGGCGCCCGCGGACAACCCCGTCGGCCGCACCCTCGTGGCCCCGCCGATGTGGGACGAGCTCGAGGAGCGTGAGCGTCAGCGTCGCGCTGCACGTCGCCGACGGCGCTGAACCGGAACGCCGACGGCGCTGAGGTTCATCCGCTTCACGCAGGGCCCGCCCGTGTGGCGGGTCCTCGCTGTGGACCGGCGTGGTCGCTGTCGGTGGTGACCGCTACGGTGACCGGCCCCGCACCGCCCGCACGAAAGCCGCCCGCGTTGATCCCCCGAGCTGCCGGACCCGCGTCCGCGCCGGTGCGCGAGCGCGAGACCGACACCCTCGAGCGCGTCCTGCCGGACGCGCCGTGGGACGTGGTCGTCTGGGACGACCCCGTCAACCTGATGTCGTACGTGGTCTTCGTCCTGCGCCGGGTCTTCGGGTACCCGGAGCCGGTGGCGCGCAAGCTCATGCTCGAGGTCCACAACAACGGGCGGTCGCTGGTCGCCTCCGAACCGCGTGAGCAGGCCGAACGCTACGTGCAGGAGCTGCACGGCTACGGGTTGCAGGCCACGATGGAGCGTTCGTCCTGACGCGTCCCTTCCGTCGCCACGGCGACACGATCCGCTGGACCCTCGACGAGGTCGAGGTGGACCTGCTGCGCACGCTGGTCGGCTCCCTCGGTGAGGTGCTCGCGGGACGCGACCCGCGGGACGCGGCCGTCCAGCGGCTCTTCCCGGCGACGGTGGTCGGCGACGACGAGGCCGACGCCGAGCTGCGGGGCCTGATCCACGACGACCTCGCCGGGGTCAAGCAGGCGGGTCTCGACGCCCTCGACGAGCTGCTGGACCGGGCCACCGCCCGCGGCGCGCACCGCCGCATCGAGCTGACCGGGGACGAGCCGCTGCTCGTGCTCGGCGTGCTCAACGACCTGCGCCTCGCCATCGGTGCCCGGGTCGGCATCACCGACCTCGACCGGGACGATGTCGACCCCGACTCGGCGCTCGGCTACCGGCTGGCGGTGATGGACCACCTCGGCCTGTGGCAGGAACTGCTGCTGGCCATCATCGATCCGGCGTCCGTCCGGGTCCACGACCTGCGCCTGCCCGAGGACGGGGACGCGTAGGGTCACCGTCCCCGTCGTCGACCGAGAGGTTCCCCGTGGACGTCGGCATCGGTATCTCCGAGGACCTGCCCGTCGCGGTCCAGCAGCAGCTGGCCGTCGACGTCGAGCAGGCGGGCTTCACCTCGCTGTGGACCAACGAGGCGTCGGGACGTGACGCCCTGCTGCTGTGCCAGGCGTGGGCCGCGGCGACCACGACCCTGCGCGTGGGGGTGGGGGTCGTGCCGCTGTGGACCCGGTCACCCGCCCAGCTGGCGATGGCCTGCGCCACGCTCCAGGAGGCGTCGGGGGGCCGCTTCGTGCTCGGCCTCGGCGTGTCGCACCCCGCCACGATGGGACCGTGGCACGGCGCCGACGTCGTCAAGCCGCGCACCGCGGCGGCCGAGGCGCTGGCCATCCTCGGCCAGCTCGAGGCGGGGGAGCGCTCGGACGTGGCTGGTGAGGTGCTCCGTTCGCAGCGGTTCCGGCTGCGCATCTCGCCGCGACCGCCGCGTACGCAGCGGCTGCTGGCGGCGATGGGACCGCGGATGCTCGACCTGGCCGGGAGCGACGCCGACGGCGTGCTCCTCAACTGGTCGTCCCCGGCGGAGGTCGCCCGGGCGGGGGAGCGGGTGCGTGAGGCCGCCCGCGGGGCGGGCCGGGATGCCGCCGGGACCAGCGTGGCCACCTACGTGCGGGTGGCGGTGGCCGACGATCGGGACGCGGCCGTGACGGCGCTGGCCGGTGAGATCGCGCAGTACGCCGCGCTGCCCGCCTACGCCGCCCACTTCGAGCGGCAGGGGTTCGGTGACGCGGTGGCCCGGGTCAAGACCGCGCACAGGGCCGGCGCGGACGCGGCCGGCAAGGCGGAGGCGCTCGGCGACGAGGTGCTCGGCCAGCTCGGCTGGGCCGGGACCCCGGCGGACGATCCTGCCGCCGCGCTGGATGCGTACCGCGACGCCGGGCTCGACCACCTCGTCGCCCGGGTCGTGGTCGTCGGTGAGGACGCCGCGGCCTCGGTCCACCAGGTGGTGCGGGCGCTCGGCTGACCGCTCAGCGCCGGCTCAGCGCGCGCTCGAGCCGTCCGGTCAGCTCCCGTGCCTCGGGGACACCGGCGACGCGGGCGGCCACCAGGTACGCGCCGCCGATCACCAGCACCGCCAGGACGCCGCCGACGCGCGAGCCGATCGCCGTCTGCGCGACGAGCCAACGCACGAGGCCGGCCCCGATCACGCCTGCGATCGACGCCGTGACGAGCGCACGCGCGTGCGGCCCGCCGAGCCGGGTCCGGCCGAACACGATGCCGACCCGGATGCGCAGCAGCAGGAGCTCGAACCAGGCACCGACGGCAGCCCCGAAGGCCAGCCCCGTCGCTCCCAGGCGGAAGGCGCTCTCCGGTCCCTCCCGGAGCGCCTCGGGGGCGATCGACCACGACAGCTCACCGACGAGGCCGACCCCGTCGGCGGTCACGCCGAAGCCGTCCAGCGGGAACATGATCGTGACCCCCACCAGGAGCGAGAGCAGCACGCGCAGCACGGCGTAGATCGCCGGCGTCCGCGCGTCGCCGGCGCCGTACAACGCCGACTGCAGCAGGCGGGACGAGGTGCTGGCCAGCAGGCCCAGCGAGTACACCGCCAGGATGATGCCGACCTGGAGCGACGCCGCGGGGGAGAACGCGCGCCACTGGAACACGCTCGCCGCGATCAGGTCGCCGGCGAGCAGGAAGGCGATCGACGCCGGGATCACGAAGAAGGCGACCCGTCCGAGCCCGTCGTCGAGGCGGGCCACGATCCGCGGGCGGTCGGCGCGGTCCATCGTGGCCAGCGTCGGCAGCTCGGCGGCGGCCACGGACATGCCGAACAGCGAGATCGGCAGCAGGTAGAGCACCTGCGCGTACGTGAGCGCGGAGAACGCACCGAACGCGAGCAGCGAGGCCACCGCGAGGTCGACGTAGCTGGCCAGCTGCACCCCGCCCCGACCGGCGACGACCTGGCCGAAGCGTCGGGCGACCTCCGGGACACCCGGCACCGCGAACGTGGCCGACAGCTTCAGACCCCGCGTCAGGCGCAGCACGCCGGGGAGCTGGACGGCGAACTGGAGCACGGAGCCGATGGCCGCCCCGACCGCCATGGCCGTGGCCAGCTGGGTCTGTTCGGTGGTGACCAGCGCCGTCCCGGCGAGGACCGTGACGATGGCGACGTTCCAGAGCACCGGCGCCACGTACGACAGGAAGAACCGGCGGTGGGAGTTGAGGACCCCGAGGCACCACGCGGACAGGACCAGGAACCCGACGCCCGGCGTGACGATCCGGACGAGCGTGACGGTCAGCTCGAAACGGTCCGTGCCGGGCACGAACCCGGGGGTCAGGATGCGGGTGATCGGCGCGGCGAAGACGGTCCCGATGACGACCAGCACGCTCGTCAGCACCAGCAGCAGGCCGGCCACGGCTCCGGCGAGCCGGCCGGCCTCCTCCCGCTTGCCCTCCGCGAGCAGACGGCTGTACGCGGGGACGAAGGATGCCGACAGCACCCCCTCACCGAGCAGGTTCTGCATCAGGTTCGGGATGCGCAGCGCGGCCTTGAACGCCTCGGCGCCGACCCCCGTCGACAGGAACGCCGCGGTGACGACCTCACGCACGAGCCCGGACACGCGCGAGAGCAGGATGCCGGCACCCACGAGGAACGACGAACGGCGTAGGTCGTCCTCGGGCGGCCCGGGGTCCGCGGCGTCGGGGCCGTCGAGCCGAGGTGGGGGGGCGCTCACGCGAAGCGGTGCGGACGGTCGCGGAGGGTGTCGACGCCGACCTCGTCGCACCAGGCGAGGAAGCGGTCGCGGGGGACACCGTCCCAGGCCAGGTCGTCGAGCGACTCGGCGAGCGGGACGTCGAGGTCGAGCGTCGCGAGCTCGCGGTAGAGCATGGCGTCGTCGCGGTGCTCGGCGAGGGTGGCGGCGAGCGTGGTCGCGCCCCGGACGTCGACGTCCCAGTGCAGCGCGAGCTCGGGGATGGCCTCGAGGTGCCCGTAGCGGGTCAGCACGGCGGCGGCGCCCTTGGCGCCGAAGCCGCGCAGCCCCGGGATCCCGTCGGCGGTGTCGCCGACGAGGGCGAGGTAGTCGGGCACGGAGGGGGGCCTGACCCCGAGCCGCCCGACCACACCGTCCTCGTCGTAGTACCTGCCCCGCGAGCGGTCGACCTGGACGATCCGCTCGCCCCGTACGACCTGCCCGAGGTCCTTGTCCGGCGTCAGGATGCGCACCTGCGTGACGTCCCCGTCGGCCGGCGCGTCCGACCCACCCCACCGGGCCGCAGCCGTGGCCATCGCGTCGTCGGCCTCGTGGCGGTCCATGGACCAGACCACGACGCCGAGCGCCGCGACCGCCCGCTCGACCGCGTCGAACTGCGCCAGGAGGGCCGGATCGACGTCCGAGCCGTCCTTGTAGCCCGGGAAGCGCTCGTTGCGCCACGACTCGATCGGGTTGTCGAAGGCGACCGCGAGGTGGGTGACCTGCTCGTCCTCGTCGGCGAGCAACTGCAGCAACGAGGAGACCACGCCCACGGTCGCCTTCACGTCGCGGCCATCGGGCGCCGTGCGCGACGGGCGCTTGCTGAAGTGGGCACGGAACAGCTCGTAGGTGCCGTCGACGAGGTGCAGGCGCACGGGAGACCTCTCGGATCGTCCACCACGGGCAGACGTGCCACGGACGCGGTCGGGATGCAGCTACCCGGACGCTAGCGGCCGACGTCCACGACGAGCCCCCAGCCGCCGCCCGTGTCGGACCCGGTGGGTACGTTCCGCCTGGGTCGCGGTCCTCGCGCCGCGATCCCTCGGTCCACGATCCGGGGGGAGGCGGACGGTGGTGGTGCAGCACGAGGACGGACGTGAGCCGGCGGCGCGCCGGCTGGCACGCTTCCGCCGCGTCGAGGTGCGTCCGGACGAGGTCGGTCTCGCGCGACAGCCCGAACCCGTCCCGGCGTCGGCCTGGCTGCTGCCCGACCCCGAACACGCCGACGAGGACGGGGTGGTCGGCGTCGGCGCCGACCTCGCCCCCGGCACCCTGGTGGACGCCTACCGCCGGGGCATCTTCCCCTGGCCCCACCCGGGCGTACCGCTGCCGTGGTTCTCGCCGGACCCGCGGGGTGTGCTGACCGCCGACGGGTTGCACGTGTCCCGGTCGCTGCGCCGGCGACTGCGCGCCAGCGGGTGGACCACGACCGTGGACGCGGCGTTCCGCAGCGTCGTGACCGGGTGCGCCGCCGACCGCGGTGACGGGCAGGGCAGCTGGATCACCGCCGGGATGGCCCGGGCCTACGCACGGTTGCACGACCTCGGGTGGGCGCACAGCCTGGAGGTGTGGGACGGCGAGGAGCTGATCGGCGGCGTCTACGGCGTCCAGGTCGGGGGCGTGTTCACCGGCGAATCGATGTTCCACCGCGTCACCGACGCCTCGAAGGTGGCGCTCGTGGACCTCGTCGCGCGCTTCCACGCCGCCGGCGGCCGGCTCGTCGACGTCCAGCTCACCACCCCGCACCTGCGCAGCCTCGGGGCTCGTGACCTGCCGCGGGCGCGCTACCTCGACGTGCTCGCGGGTGCCCGCCAGCTCGACGTCCGGCTCGCGTGCGGGCGTCGGCCGGTCGCCCGGCTCCTCGCCGCCGCGCCCGGGGCGGATGGGCACCCCGGCGACGACGCGCCACGGGGTTACCCTGCCCCTCGAGGCGGCTGAGTCCGGCCCTCCCTCGCTTCCGCACCACGCCGGTGGCCTCCCGAGGCCCGCGTCGGTGCCGTACCCGAAGGTCCCCCCGTGACAGACACCGCTGCCCCGACGCCGGGCGCATCCCCCGTCCCGCCGATCCCGGACACCGTCGACCGGCGCTACCCCGACCAGGACTACGAGGTCGCCGACATCTCGCTGGCCGAGTGGGGCCGCAAGGAGATCGGCCTGGCCGAGGTCGAGATGCCCGGCCTGATGGCGCTGCGCGAGCGGTACGCCGGCGAGCAGCCGCTCGCCGGGGCCAGGATCGCCGGCTGCCTGCACATGACGGTGCAGACCGCCGTGCTGATCGAGACCCTCCAGGCGCTCGGCGCCGAGGTCCGCTGGTCGTCGTGCAACATCTTCTCGACCCAGGACCAGGCAGCTGCCGCCGTCGCCGCGGCCGGCACCCCGGTCTTCGCCTGGAAGGGCGAGACCGAGGAGGAGTACTGGTGGACGGTCGAGCAGACGCTGCGCTGGCCCGACGGTTCGGGACCGAACCTCCTGCTCGACGACGGCGGCGACCTGACCGCGGTGGTGCACGACCAGCACCCGGAGCTGATCGGTGAGATCCTCGGCGTGTCCGAGGAGACCACCACCGGCATCAAGCAGCTGCGCTCGTGGCAGAAGCGCGGGACGCTGCGGATGCCGGCGATCAACGTCAACGACTCGGTCACCAAGTCGAAGTTCGACAACCTCTA
>CAYSTY010000020.1:0-17857 GCA_964433685.1 uncultured Actinomycetota bacterium
GGGCGCGAGACCCCGCCTCAGCGGCCACCTCGGCCGCGGCTGCGATCGCGTCGAGCGGGAGGCCGGCCGCGACCGCGTCGCCGTACCATCACCGTGCGCTCGGCGGCGCGACGCAGGGTCACGAGACGGGGGTGAGGGGTGGCACGGCGCGATCAGGACGATCCCTTCGCGGGGTTCCACGACGTGCGCCCCATCGGCGAGGGGGCGTTCGCGAGCGTGTACCGCGGCACCGACGCCGCCACCGGGGCCGCCGTCGCGCTCAAGGTCCTCCACCCCGCCGGTGACCGTCGCGTCGACGCGGACGTGCTCGCGCTCGAGGCACGAGCCCTCGGCACGGTCAGCGACCACCCCAACATCGTGACCCTCCACCGCGCCTTCGTCCGCGCCGACGGTCACCCCGTCCTCGTGCTCGAGCTGTGCGAGACGTCGCTGGCCGGACGTCTGCGCGCCCACGGGCCCCTGCCGGTCCGCGAGGCGGTGTCCATCGCGGTCAAGCTCGCCGGCGCGCTCGAGACCGCGCACCGGGCCGGCATCCTGCACCGCGACCTCAAACCATCCAACGTGCTGGTGACGGCCTACGGCGAACCCGTCCTCGCCGACTTCGGGATCGCGGGCCTGCGCGAGCTGACCTCCGGTGGCTCGCAGCTGTCGGGTCTGACCGTCCACCACGCCGCACCGGAGGTGCTCCTCGGCGCCGTCGCGTCCGCCACCAGCGACATCTACGGCCTCGCCTCCACGGTCCACGAGCTGATCGACGGGCACGCACCGTTCTTCGTCACCACCGCCGAGGCACCCGCCGAGGTGCAACGACGCATCCTCAGCGACCGCGCCCCACGCCTCGCCGCCACCTCGACCCCGCCGGCGCTGCGCGACCTGCTGCGCCGCTGCCTCGCCAAGGACCCCGCCGAACGCCCGCCGTCGGCCATGGCGTTCGCGCAGGAGCTGCGCGCCGTCGAGGACGCCAGCGGCTGGCCGCGCACCCCGTGCCGGATCGACCGCGTCCCCGACCTGCCTCCGCCGCCGCCGCGACGTGCGCCGACGCCACCACCCGGCGCCGCAGCCGTGACCGACGGTGGCGTCCGACTCGGCCTGCCCGCGCGGCCGCTCGGGGACGTCGCGCCGGTCGCACGCGACCTCGAACCGCGGCCGGCCGCGAACCCTCGCTTCCTCCCCGGACGATCGGCGCCGCTCCTGCCCATCCCCGACGACCCACCGCAGGAGCAGCCGGAGGCACGCGGGTGATCGATCGACCGTCCCCCGGCCCGGCGGGCCTGCCCGGCCTGACCGACACGCGCACCCTCGCCGTCGGCGCCAGGACCACCGTCCTCGCGGCGCGGGACGCCACCTCGGGGCAGCGGGTCGCCGTCAAGCTGTCGCACGACGCGCAGGGTGCCGCCCGGCTCGCGGCGGAGGCCAGGGCGCTCGGCGCCATCGGACCCCACCCCAACGTGGTGACCCTCCACCGGACCGACCGCACGGACGACGACCGCTCGATCCTCGTCCTCGAGCTGTGCGAGGGATCGCTCGCCGACCGGGTCGACGAGCACGGCCCGCTCCCGGTCCGCACGGCCATCGCGGTCGCGGTGCGGATCGCGGGTGCGCTCGAGACCGCGTCCCGCGCGGGTGTCGTGCACGGCGCCCTCGCGCCCCACGACCTCCTCGTCACCCGCTACGACGAGGTCGTGGTCGGCGGGTTCGGTTCGGCGTCACCCGACCCGACACCGGCACCGGGGGCACCCCGCCGCCGCGTGCCCACGGCCGCCGACGACGTGCGCGGGTTGGCCGAGGTGCTGGGCGCCATCGCCCCGCCCGTGGGCGACCCCTCCACCGCCGAAGCGCGCGCCCTCGACGAGCTGCTGACCCGCTGCCTCGTGGCCCCGTCCACCGGCCCGGGCACACCGCTCGAGTTCGCCCAGCGCCTGCGCGCCATCGAGCACGACGCGGGATGGGACCCGACCCCCTGCCGCATCGGCGGTGTGGACGCGACCATCGGCACCGGCGTCGGGCCCGATCCCGAGGTGGTGCGGCGCGGACGCGCGGCGGCGACGACGGGGCTGCCGCCGCTGCGGCTGGACGCGTTCGCGGCCCCGACACAGCGTGGCGGGCCGCAGCTGCGACCGCGGTCCGAGGCCCGCATCCACCTGCCCCCGAGCGGCCGGTTCACACGGCTCACCGCCGGCTGGGACGCTCCCGACGGAGCCGACGGCGGCGAGGGTCGGGCCGGCGGCGCCACCGGTCGGCCCAGCGGGGCGGGCGAGGGTGGCGTCCGCCGCGGCCGAGCGCGCGGCCCACGAGGGTGGATCCGGGGCCGCCGGCGACGCGGGCGGAGCGGCGGGGGCGACGCCCGGTCGTGACCCAGCGCGGCGGCACGCGCCACCACGTGACCAGCCGCGTCCGGCGCGGGACGCCGCGACGGCTCGCGCGACGGGCGACCTTCACGGTCCGCCAGGCCGCCGACGCCTCCTCGTCGGTGACGGGACGGGAGGAGAACACCACGCGGTCGACGGCGGCACCGAGGTCCTGCAGCTCGGAGGTGAGGCCCGGCGTCCGGGCGGCGAAGGCACCCACGAGCGCGGCCGTCGTCGCACCCGTGACGTCCGCCACGTCGTGGTCGTAGGCGGTGTCGAGCAGCTCGTGCCACGCACCGACGACCCGAGCACGCGCATCACCCCGGCTTCGTCGGCGACGACGCACGAGGCGCCGCACCCGTGCCTGCGCCAGGGGCAGCACCAGCAGGACGGTCGCGGCGGCCGCCGCGACGATCAGCAGCGTCGGCCCGTCCTCCTCCACCGGCGGCGGCGGCCCCACGACCACCGTCTCCGGTTCGAGCCCGAGCTCGGCGGGTGCCTCCTGGAGCGGGACGTCCGGCTGCGCCAGCTCCTCGGGCTGGGCCAGCTCCTCGTCGGCGACGTCCTCGGTGCTCGGCGTCGGGTCGACCACGACCCACCCGGCACCGTCGACGGCGACCTCCACCCACGTCCAGGCATCACGACCGACGAGCTCGACCGGTCGGTCGGCCGGCGGGTCCTCGACCCGGAAGCCGGTCACGAGCCGGACCGGGTACCCGTAGTGGTCGGCGAGCAGCGCGTACGCGGCGGCGAACTGCTCGGGCGCACCCGTGGCGCGCCCCTCCGCCGTCGGCGGTCCGACGAGCTCGAGCAGGTCGGCGAGGGACTCCGGTCCGCCGGCGGACGCGCCGTCGTCGGCGTCGACGGCGACGGCTCGGCCGCGGCCGAGCTCGTCGGCCAGCGCACGCAGGAAGCCGACCCGGTCGGGCCCGCGGGTGCCGCACGGCACACCCCGGACGCCGAGCTCCGCGTCGTCCGTCCCGCCACCGTCGCCGATCGCCGTCAGGGCGAGCAGCCGGCACACCCGTTCGCCGGGGGTCCGCGTCTCGGTCGCACGGCGCACCACCTCCAGTGGCAACACCGCGCCACCGTCACGAGCGGTCGCCTGGTCGTCGCCCAGCGCCGGGTCGTGGAGGTCCCGTGTCGGCTGCGCGGTCCCGAGCTGGTAGCTCGTTGAGGTGGCGGGGTCCGCCAGCCGCAGGCTCTCCGCCCGGTCGTGTCGTACCGAGACGCCGGTGACCGTGGCGACCCGGGCGACGTACGGCAACCACCCGCCGGTCGCCGCGACGTCGAGGTCGTCGACCGCGACGTCCGGACCACCCGCGACCTCGAAGGTCACCGGTAGCGCCCCGCCCGTGGGTTCGAACCGGTCCTGGCCGCGGCTCCAGACGCGACCGTCGTAGCGGTCGAGCACGGCGAACGGGACGTAGCCCGACCACGCGCCGGCGACCGTGACCCCCGCGACCGTCCGCTCCGGCTCCTCGGTCCGCAGCCGGCGGGTCACCAGCAGCGGCGGTTCGGGTTCGAGGTCGATCGCGGGCGGCGCGAGCCGGGGCCGGACCGGCTCCTCCGCCACGAAGGGCCCGAGGGCGGCCGCCGTGGCCCCGGCCCCGAGGGCCAGGGCGAGCGTCAGGACCGCTCCGCCGAGACGCAGCACGACCGCGGACGTGTCCTGCTCCGGTGTCCGGTGGTGGCCACGCACGACCACCAGGATGCCGGCGAGGGCAGCCAGCAGCAGCGCCTCGCCGGTCGCCGTCGCCGCCACGTCGCCGCCCCGGCCGCCGAGGGTGAGCGCGTACCCGGCGAGGAGACCGGCTGACGCGGCGAGCACGGCCGGCGCGGCCGACCGCGTCCGGGTGAGCGTGCTCGCCACGGTGCCCGCGGCGGCCCACACCACGGTCGTGCCCGGCACCCCGGCCCACGGCACGTCCAGCAGGGGCAGACCGGTCGACAGGATCCGCGGCACGCCGTCGCGCAGGCCCCGCAGCACCTCCAGGCCACCCGCCGGGTCGCGGACGACCACGACGAGGAGCACCACGGCGAGCACCGCGCTGCTGATCAGCACCTCGGTCGCGACGGTGGCGCGTCGCCACCGCGCCACGAGCAGCGACACGGCCGTGCCACCCACCACCGCCGCACCGAGGTGCACGAGCGCCGTCGCCGTCCCGGTCACGGCGGCCCACGGCACCGCGGCGACGGCCACGAGCGCCGCACCGAGGAGGTGTTCGGCGACCGGACGCCACCGGGCGGACGCCGACGCCGGGGTCGAGGCAGGTGCGCTCACCCGCGGACCCCCACCTGCCAGGCCGCGACGAGCGCGTCCTCGTGACCGCCCTGGATGACGCGCACCCCCGCGCGCCCGACGTCGGGGTGGGGCCCGTCCGAGACCGAGACCACCAGCACCCGCGCGAACCGTGTCCGCAACCCGGCGATCGCGGTCAGGTCCTCGGCCGCGACGGCGCCGGTGACCACGATGGCGACGGCGCCGGTGCGGCTACGGCGGACCGCCTCGACCTCGCGCGTCAACGACCCGGCTGCCCCGGGCTGGGCGAGGGCCAACAGTTCGAGGGCGGGATCGACCTGCTGGTGTTCCGGCCCACCGACGCGCTCGCCGGCGGAGGTGCGCAGCTCGAACGGTGCGCGCCCGGTCGTGGCCGCGACCACGGCCGAGGCGGCCACGTCGATGCCGAGCTCGAGCGCGTCCCCGTCCGCGTACCGGTCGGGGCGGATGTCGGCGATGACCACCACGAACGGACGGGCGTCGTCCACGTCCTGCCGCACCACGAGCTGCCCGGTGTGCGCGACCTTGGCCGTCGACGGCCAGTGGATGCGACGGATGTCGTCCCCCGGGACGTACTCACGCATCTGGTGGAAGGTCATGGTCCCGTCCGGCGTGGTGTCGTCCGCGACGCCCTCGAGGCTGCGCGTCAGCGCATCACGCAGGGGGCGCAGGTGCAGGACGCGCGGCAGGACCAGCAGCTCACCCGGTTCGCCGTGGCGCTGCTCCACCCGGACCAGACCGAAGACGTCGCTGCGTCGCAGCAGGACGGGGCCGACGGTGTGGCGTCCCCTGCGGTCGGTCGGCAGCACGCTCGTGCGCAGGTCCTCCTCGCCGCGTCGCAGCCGGGGCAGCGCGACCTCGACCTCGACGTCCCCGACCTGCTGGACGCCGGCACCCCCGGGGAAGACCCGCCGCGCCCGGTTGCGCAGGTCGAGGTGCGCGATCGCCAACCCACCCTTGCCGACGCGGACCGGCGAGATGCGACGCACGAGCCGGACGTCGGGGGGTCGCAGCAGCTGCGCCAGCGCCACCACCACGACCACCAGCCCGGTGACCCCCAGCCCCAGCACCGCCGGCCACCGCAGCACCACGCCGAGGGCGGTGAGCACCACGGCGAGGGCGAGGGTGGACCAACCGAGGCGGGTCACCTCAGGAGGTCCGCGGCACGGGGACGGCGGCAAGGGTCGCTTCGACGATGTCGATGGCGGTGCGGCCCGCGAGCTCGGCCTCGGACGCCAGCACCATGCGGTGGGCGAGCACCCACGGCGCGAGCACCTGCACGTGGTCGGGGGTGACGAAGCCCTGGCCGAGGCTGAGCGCGAGCGCCCGTGCCGCACGCGCCAGCGCCAACGTGCCGCGGGGCGAGACCCCGAGGCGCACCTCGGGCAACGTCCGGGTGTGGTCGGCGAGCGCCACCACGTACGCCTCGATCGCGGGCGAGAGCTCGACCCGTGTGACCTGCTCGAGCAGCTCGTCGAGCTCCTCGGCGGTCACCACCGGGCGCAGCGCGGCGGGCCCCTGGCCGGCGAGCTGGGTCTGGAGCATCCGGATCTCGGCCTGGTTGTCCGGGTACCCGATGGGCAGCTTCATCAGGAACCGGTCGAGCTGCGCCTCCGGCAGGGCGTAGGTGCCCTCCATGTCGATCGGGTTCTGGGTGGCGAGCACCAGGAACGGGCGCGGGATCGGGTAGGAGGTCCCGTCGGCGGTGACCTGACGTTCCTGCATCACCTCGAGCAACGCGGACTGCGTCTTCGGGGACGCGCGGTTGATCTCGTCGCCGAGGACGATGTTGGCGAAGATCGGTCCGGCGCGGAACCGGAACTCGCCCGAACGCTGGTCGTAGATCGCGTTCCCGGTGATGTCGCTCGGCAACAGGTCGGGGGTGAACTGGACCCGGCCCATCTGCAGCTGCAGCGCCTCGGCGAGGGAGCGGGCGAGCGTCGTCTTGCCGACGCCGGGGCGGTCCTCGATGAGGACGTGCCCCTCGGCGAGGAGCGCGACGGTCAACAGCCGCACCACGTCGTCCTTGCCGTGCACGACGGTCGCGACGGCACGCCCGAGCTGCTCGCAGCGGGCCGCTGCGGACGCGAGTTCCTGGTCACTGAGCATGGAGGGGACCTCCGCGTCCGCGGCGCGCGGACGGGTGGGGAACGCGGCGCGCGGAGCCGCGCCGGAGGGGGTCGGGAGGGAGCGTGGCGGCGGCACGGACGGCGACGGCGTCAGGTGTCGGAGGATCGGGCCCCGGACCGGGGTCGGGCCCCGGATCGGGATCGGGCCCCGGATCGGGATCGGGATCCGGCCCCGGGTCCGGGTCGGGGTCGGGGTCCTCGCCGCAGCTCGGGTCGTCCGCCGGGAGGGACGGGTCGGACTCGCACGGCTCGACGCAGGCGGGGTCGTCGATACCGAGCCCGGGGTCGTACGGGCACGGTTCGGGCGCGCAGGGGCGCTGTGGTGGGCCGTCGGGCAGCTGACAGACCGGCACGGTCGTGGACACCCGTGCGGTGACGGCGCCGATGCCCGCCAGGCCGCCGAGCGCGACCCGTAGCTGGAGGCCTCCGCGTCCGTCGTCGATGTCCCGTTCGGCGTACGCGGCCTCGAGCGCGCCACCGGCGCAGCCGACGCGCGCCGGACCGCGGACCTCGAACGCCCACCGCGCCCCACCCTGGTCGGTGGCACACGGCACGCCCGACCCGTCGTGACGCACCACCACGACCGGTTCGCGGACGATGCCGGTCAGTCCGCCCCTGGTGTCGTACGCCCCGGTGCGCGCCCGGTCGAGCCGGGTGAGCGCGGCGGGCGCGACCGCGTCCACGATCGGCTGCGCGGCGCGGCTGAGGTCCACCCGGCTCGGGGTCGGCGCCGCGCTGGCGCCGCTGCGGAAGGTCACCACCGGCGCGACGGTGCAGGCGCTGCGCAGGTCGAGGATCACCGGGACCGGCATCCGCAGGGCGACCTCGTCCCCGGAGATGCGGCCGTCCGCCAGCGACCAGCTGTCCTCGCCCCCGAAGGCCCGGGCGCAGGTGACCCGCGCGGCCGCACCCGTGACGAGGCCGTTGGTGACGTCCTGGCCGAGCTCGGGGATGGTCACCCGTAGGTCGATGCCGCCGCTGCTCGACCCGGTCATCCGTACCGAGCTCCGCGTGTTCGCGTCCACGGACGGGTCGCAGGCGACCACCGCCCCGGTCAGCTGCGAGCGGTGCTGGACCATGTCCCGCCCGCCCTGCCGCGGGGTCAGCTCGATGGTCCAGCCGGTCTCCGCGCAGCGGGGCACCTCGAAGGTGACCGAGCTCGACAGGACGCCGGCGCGGCTCGCGGTCCGTCGCCCGTCGCGGATGAGTCGGGCAGCGACGTCGTCGTAGCGGGTCGTGCCGAACAGTTCGCTGAGCTGACGGCCCCCCGACAGCGGCGCGAGCGTGATCTGCCGTGAGCGACCGCTCAGCGTGGCACCGACCGCCGACGCGCTGGCGTCGCGGCCGGGGCGGACCGACAGCGTGCAGGCGCCGGCTGCGACCGGCTCGGAGACCCGCTCCCCCGAGGTCGTCGCGACGGCGAACTGCACCCGCCGCCCGAGCAGGTCCGCACCGCCGAAGCCGGCGCCGTCGGCGTCGAAGCTGGTCCCGCGCTGCGCGACGTCGAACCGGCGACGCAGCTGACCGAAGCTGTCCCCGCCGCAGCTCTCGGCGGTGACGAGGAAGCCATCGGGACGCTGGTCGCAGTCCCCGGCGGCGAGGCAGGACGACCAGGACAGCTGCCAGGTCCCACCGACGAGCCCCGCACGCACGCCCACCGGCGGGTCGGGGGTCGTGGCGGGCATCGTCACGAGGCGGGCGGCCGACGGCGCCGACACGACCTCGCCCTTCGCAGCGCGGACGGTGACCCGGTAGGTCCGGTCGGGACGGGCGTCGAGCTCGAGGCTGGAACGGGCGCTGGTCGGATCGGCGGTGACCTCGACCTCCTGCTCGTCGCTGCACCCGGTGCCCGCGGTCGCCACGAGGCAGCGGGTGACGAGGTAGCGACCCGGCAGGCAGGTCCCGGCGCTCCAGCTCCACTCGACCCGGATCGCGCGGGAACCGACCGGCTCGGCCAGCTCCAGCACCGGCGGTGCGACGGCGCGGACCTCCTCGGCAGCGCACTCGTCGGCCGCCTCCGGATCGACCTCCGTCTCGATGACACCGAGCCCCGCGGAGCTGAGCTCCTCCTGGATGGCCTCGGCCGATGCGCCCGGCTCCTGCTCGACCTCGCGGTCCCGTTCGAGGTCGTCGGCAGCGAGCTCGTCGAGCGCACGGCCGATCTCGACGGTGAAGTCCCGGGCGGGGGCCGAGCCCTTGTCGACCGCCCAGAGGCCGTCCGCAGCGCACCGTTCGGTGAGCTGGTCGAGGTCCTCGTCCCGCGTGTCGACGACGCAGTCCCACGGGCTGCTCGGGTCGTGGAGGTGGAGCAGCGGCCCCTCGGAGCGGGGCGTGACGATGGCGGCGGCGTCACCCCACGGGCCGGCCACGCACCGGTCGGCCGCGGCGGCGGTGACGCTGCCGAGCGCCCCGCCGTCCACGTCGAGGACGTCGTAGCGCAGCGTGCCCCCACCGGTGGAGGCCAGCGCGACCGCCGCGCTCGTGGCGACCATGCCGACCAGGCCCTCGGGGAAGCTGGCGGTGGGCGTCAGCTCGGCCCCGGTCGCGGTCACGCGGACGATCGCCCCGCCCTCGGCGGTGGTGACGGCGAAGGCCGCGCGGGCGGAGGCGGCGTAGGTGGCACCGAGGACCTGTTCGACCTCGGCGCTCAAGGGGCTCGTGGTCGGGTCGCCGTCGCTGCGGAACGAGCGCACCTCGACCACACCCGTCGGCCCCTCGAACAGCCCGTGCACCCGCTCGGTGCCGTACGCCAGCACCGGCGCGACCAGCCCCTCGTCACGGACCGTCCAACGGTCCTCGCCTTCGGCGAGCGGATCGAAGGTGATCAGCCGACCGTCGTCCCCCGCCAGCCACAGCACCCCGTCGTGGACCGCGGCGTTCCCCGCGCGGGCGAGCGGTTCGGCGAGCTGCGGCCCGTCGGCGTCGCGAGCGATGGTCACCTCCGACGACGTGGCCAGCGTCATCGGCGTCAGCGCGAAGACCTGGGCCGGCTCACCCTCCCCGCCGAACACCACGAAGACACCCTCGGGGCCGCCGACGACCAGCGAGGGGCGCCCCGCCAGCGGCCCGAGGGCGAACGCACGGTGGGTCTGCGGCGCGGCCGCCTCGACGTTGACGATCGGCAGCCCCGCCGGGCTGAGGGCGGCGACGCGCAGCTCCTCGTCGCGCACGAGGACGAAGAAGGTCCCCGCCTCGGTGTCGACGATGCGCAGGTCGCGGGCGGCCTCGCCCACCAGCTCGTCGGGCAGACCGAGCAGCTCACCGATGGCGGTCAGGCCGCGGGTGGCATCCCGTGCGGCGACGTCGATCACCGTCGGCGTCGAGCACAGCGCCGGCACGGTCACCACGGGACGGGCCACGGTGGCCGTCGCGGGCCGGTTGGGCTCCCCGAGGACCACGATCGAGGCCACGAGCGCGAGGACGAGGACCAACACCGAGAGCGGGCCCCGACGGGCCCACCACGATCCAGCCCTGCCGGCGCCCATCGCCGCACCCCCGCTGTCGAAGTCCGGTTCCGCCGACCCAACGGCACCTCGAGCGCGGAACCGTACCCCCAACCCCCGTGGCGAGCCGACCGCGCGCAGCTAGCCTCCTGCCGTCGACCCCGGAGGGACCTGTGGCCACCGACCACGAGCGCGACGAACCGGTCGCGCCCGGCGTCGCCGATCGCGCCGACGTGGTGGCCGCGGCGACCGCGGCCGCCGCGGAACGGGGCGACGAAGCCGGCCGTACGGAGGAGCGCTACGCCCGTCCGGACGCCGATCGGCTCTCCGACGCCATGCTCGAACGGGTCCGGCGTGGTCGCACCGGCGCGACCGAGGCCGCCTTCTTCGACCTCGACAAGACCATCATCGCGCGTTCGTCGACCCTCGTCATGGGGCGCACCTTCATGAAGGACGGGCTGCTGAGCCCGTCGGTCGTGCTCAAGGGGCTGTACGCGCAGGCCGTCTACCAGCTCGTCGGAGCGGACCACCGCAAGATGGAGCAGATGCGGCGGGCGGCGCTCGACCTCACCCAGGGGTGGGACGCCGAACGTGTCCGGACCCTCGTCCGTGAGACCGTCGAGGAGGTGATCGCACCACTGGTCTACGCCGAGGCGCTCGAGCTGATCGAGCAGCACCGGGCCGCCGGCAGGGACGTGTGGATCGTGTCCTCCTCGGGCGAGGAGATCGTCGAGCCGTTCGCGGGCTACCTCGGGGTGCGTGACTGCCTCGCCACCCGGTCCGGGACCGACGATGACGGTCGCTACGACGGGACCCTGGAGTTCTACGCCTACGCCGGCGCCAAGGCGACGGCGATGCGGCAGGTCGCCGAGGTCCGCGGCTACGACCTCGCCGACTGCTACGCCTACTCGGACTCGATCACCGACCTGCCGATGCTCTCCGCGGTCGGCCACCCGACCGCGGTCAACCCCGACCGCGAGCTACGGGCCGCCGCGTTGGCGATGGGCTGGGACGCCCGCGACTTCACCGCCCCGGTCCGTCTGCGTGACCGGCTCCCCGCGGTCGAGCGCAAGCGCGACAAGGCGCTCGTCGGCGTCCTGCTGGCGGCCGGCGTGGGCGCCATCGCGTGGCGCATCCTCGGTTCGGACGACGGCCAGCCGGGCGACCCTCAGCTGTAGTCGCGCTGGTAGGTGATGCGACCGTCCTCGTCGAAGTCGAGGAACGTCGCGCGTGGCAGGTCGTTCCAGCGGCGGCCGGCGGCGGTGTAGGAGATGGTCCACTCGGCGGCGAGGCCCCGCCCGTCGGCCGCCTCGACCACGCGCTTGGAGACGATCTTCAGCTCGTCCTTCCCACCGAAGTAGTCCTTCAGGTAGGCCTGGATGAGCAGGTTGCCGCGGTGCGGTGGGTTGTACGGCTCGAGGTAGAGCGCGTCGGCGTCGTACAGCGTCGGCAGGTCGGAGACGTCGGCCGCCTCGAACATGCCCGTCAGACGCTCCCAGACCTCGGACGGGTGCCCCACGTCGTACCTCCAGCTCCAGGTCCGGCGGACGTGCCCGGACGCGTGCGTCCCCGCTCCGGGACGCCCAGGTGGCCGGCGTGGCGCCGGCCAGGTGCGCGCGCAGGATAGACGCCAGGCGGCCACCGACCGCAACGGCGTGACGGCGCGACCTGCGGCAGACTCGGTGGCCTCCCGTCCGCCCACCTCCGGAGCACCCGTGTCGACCGCTGCCCTGCCCCAGGCCACCGCCGTCCCCGTCGGTCTCGACGACGTCGCCGACGCGCTCGTCGGTTCGCTCCCGCGGACCCGTGCCTGGCTCGAGGACCTGGTCCGCATCCCGTCGATCTCGTCCTCCCCCGACCACGTCGACGCCTGCCGTGCGTCCGCGGAACGGACCGCGCAGCTGCTCACCGAAGCCGGCCTCGACGACGTCCGCCTGCTCGATCTGCCCCCGGGCGACGACGGCGTGGTGGTCCACCCGTACGTCACGGGCTCGTACCTCGGCGCGGGGCCCGACGCGCCGACCGTGCTGCTGTACGCCCACCACGACGTGCAGCCCGTCGCGACGGCAGCGAACTGGGCGAGCGAACCGTTCGAGCCCACCGAGCGCGACGGCCGGCTCTACGGCCGCGGAGCCGCCGACGACAAGGCCGGGATCCTGGCGCACGTGGCGGCGCTCCGGGCGTGGAAGGACGCGCGCGGTGGCCCACCGGTGAACGTCAAGGTCGTCGTCGAAGGGGAGGAGGAGATCGGGTCACCGAACCTCGACCGCTTCCTCGCCGCCCACGCCGACGAGCTCCGCGCCGACGTCATCGTGCTCACAGACCTGACCAACTGGCAGGTCGGTTGGCCGGGCATCACCTACGCCCTGCGCGGTCTGGCGGACGTGTTCGTGACCGTCCGGACGTTGGCGCAGCCGGTCCACTCCGGGATGTGGGGCGGCCCGGTACCGGACGCGCTGACCGCGACCGTCCGCCTGCTCGCCAGCCTGCACGACGACGACGGCGAGATCGCCGTCCCCGGGTTCGCCGACGACGTCCGCCCGCTGTCGGACGTGGAACGTGCCCGGCTCGACGAGCTCGACCTCGACGAGGCGGCGCTGCGGGGCGACGCCCGGATGCTCGACGGCGTCACCACGGTCGGCGATCCGGACCGCTCCCTCGTCGAGCGTCTGTGGATGCGCCCCACCATCACTCCCATCGGGATGGACGTCCCGACCGTCGACGACGCGCCGAACACCCTGCTGTCGCAGGTGCGGTCCAAGCTGTCGGTGCGGCTGGCACCGGGTCAGGACCCCGATCGCGTCGTGGCGGTGCTGACCGACCACCTCCGGGCGTCGGCCCCTTTCGGCGCCGAGGTGGAGGTCGCCGTCGGGGAGCGCAACGCCGGCTGGGTCACCGAACCCGGAGGACCCGCGTGGGACGCGGCGGTCGCGGCGATGACCTCCGCGTACGGCCGGAGCCCGGCGCCGATGGGCTGCGGCGGTTCGATCCCGTTCGTCGCACCGTTCGCGGACGCGTTCGGCGGTGCACCCTGCCTGCTCGTCGGCGTGGAGGACCCCGGTTCGAACGCCCACGGCGAGGACGAGTCGCTCCACCTCGAGGACTTCACGAAGGCGTGCCTGACCGAGGCGTTCCTGCTCGCCGAGCTGGCCGCCCGGGCCGGCGAACTGACCACCCGGGCCGAGGAGCCGGCCGCGCCGTGAGTCGAGCGCGTCGCTAGCCTCGCCGGGCGCCGCTGCGGCAGCGCGAGGAGGCGTCCGGACGCCTGGTGGGTCCCGCGGCCTTCAAAGCCGACGAGGGGGCGGTTCGTCCCCTGGCGGGTTCGATTCCCGTCCGCCTCCGCCACCGTGCACCACGGGCGAGCGTCAGCCCGTGCTGTCCGCACGCCGACGACCGTGGTGGGTCCGCTTCTCGGGGATGGGGTAGCGGTCGAGGAAGGCCCGTTCTGCCTCCTCGGTGCCGATCACCACCAGGTCCGCGCCCGCGGGTAGCGGCGCCGCCGGGTCGGGCGCGGCGACGATGCCGTGGCGTTCGACCGCCAGCACGTCGCAGCCGGTCCGTTCGCCGAGGCCGATCTCGCGCAGCGACCGACCGACCATCCGCTCGGGGATGGGCACCTGGAACACCTCGAGGCCCTCGGCCAGCACGAGGCGACGGTCGTCGCCGATGGCGTTCCACAGCACCGTGGCACCGAGGGTGGCGTAGGACAGCACGGCGTCCGCACCGGCGCGGTGCAGGGTGGACACGTTGCGTTCGTGCGTGGCACGGGCGATCACCTGCACGTCCTCGCGCAGACGGCGGACGTAGAGCGTCAGGTAGACGTTGACGTCGTCCTCGTGGGTGGTCACCAGCACCGCCGCCGCGTCGTCGAGGCCCGCCTCCTCGAGGACCTCACGCTCGGCCGCGGAACCGAGGACGTAGCGCTCGGGATCCCGGATGCGGTCGGGGTCCTGCTCCACGATCCGCCACGGGACACCGATCTCCTCGAGGGTGCGACCGACCGCCCGACCGACCCGACCGCCCCCGATGATCAGGGCCGGCCGGTCGGTGACGGCCTCGATCGCGAAGGCCTCGTCGTACCGGTCGAGCTGCTGGCGGCTGCCGGCCAGGATGAGCACGTCACGCTCGTCGAGCTGGGTGTCGGCACGGGTCCGTTCGAAGCTGCCGCGGCGCCAGACGCCGAGCACGTTGACCCCGATGCGGCCACGCAGGTCGAGCTCACGCACGCGGCGACCGACCAGGTCGGTGCCATCGACGCTGGCCTCGGCGATGAGCAGGCTCCCGAAGGCTCCGACCACGTGGGTCCGGGCGTCACCGCCGACGATCCGACGGGCGAGCGCGCGACCGAGCACGTCACCGAGGTGGAGCACCTGGTCGCAGCCGGCGAGCTCGAGGATGTCGATCGACGCGGTGTGGTTGGCGGTCGCCACGATCGGGACCGTCTCGGACAGCTCGCGGACGGTGAAGGCGATGTTGGTGTTGGTCGTGTCGGCGCTGGTCGCGGCGACCAGCGCCGCCTGATCCACCCGGGCGGCGCGGTAGGTCGCCGGGTCGTCGAGCGCCCCACGCATGACCCGGTAGCCCTGGTCGTGCAGCCGGAGCGCCTGCTCGAGGTCGGGGACGAGCAGCACGTACGGGAGCCCCGCCTGGTCGGCACGATCGATCAGGGCGTCGGTCACCGGGTCGTGTTCGGTGAGCACGATGTGGCCACGCTCGTCCGCGGGCAGCTCACGCGGCGCCCGTGCCGACTCGCGGTGGCGCATCCACGGGGCGAAGATGAACTGGATGAAGGCGAACGGCAGCACCACGAGGATGAAGGTGGCACCGGTCAGCAACACCAGGATGGAGAAGGCCCGCCCGAGGTCGCTCCCGAAGGTGATGTCGCCGAACCCGAGCGTCGACATCACCGTGAGCGTCCAGTAGACGCTCGTCGTCCACGAGTACGAGCGACCCTCGGTGGCCATCAGCCCGTGGAAGACCGCGCTGTAGACCACCACGAGCACCACGAACGCCAGCACCATCCAACCGACGAGGCGCACGTTCCACCGCCGCAGCGGCGCGGCCAGGGATCCGAGCATCACCCCGACGGTCTTCACCGCCCCACCCCTCCGGTCGGTCCGTGGCTCACGGCGCTGCCGCCCGGCCGTGCGCCACGCTACGACAGCGCCGGTTCAGGTGCCGAGGTCGCGGCGGTCGAAGACGGTGACCGCCAGGACGGTCGCGACGGCGATCACCGCGGCGAGCAGCCCGTAGCCGAGCGGATCGACACCCTCGCGCATCGGGTCCCCGCCGAGGTACCACGACCACGGTGAGAGGTCGGTCAGCCAGGCGGCACCCGCGACGATCGATCCGATCGCGTCGGCGACGTAGGCGACGACGGCCAGGCCGGCGCCGGCCGCCAGCGCGACCGCACGGCGGCCGGTGGCGGCCCCGGCGGCGAACGCGACCGACGAGCACGCCGCCACGAGCAGGAACAGCCCGAGGCTGGTGGCAGCCAGGCCACCGACGGTGACGTCCTCGAGGTCGATCACCACCCGCAGCAGCAGCGTCACCGCGAACACGGCCGCGACCAGCAGCGCGACGCTGCCGAGCAGCGCCACCAGCCGTTCGCCTGCGACCTGCCGACGCGCGACCGGGGAGGTGAGCTCCAGTTCGAGCCCGCCGTCCTCCTCGAGCCCGGCCAGCAGCGTGGCACCCCGCCCGATGGCGAAGACCAGCAGCAGCGCGGGTCCGAGGAGCCCGAAGACCGTGCCGGTCAGGTAGCCGGCTGCCGTCCCGATCTGGTCGTACCCGAGCGCCTGGGCCAGACCGTCCGGCAGGGCGTCGACCATGCCCTGCATCTCCTCGCCGCCGACGGCCGGGAAGAAGCTGACGTAGACGACGGTGACCGCGGTGAGCGCCGTGCCCCACGACAGCAGCGACCGCCCCTGGTCGCGGAGGACGCCCGACGTCACGGCGAACGGTGCGGCGCGGCCTGCGGGCAGCTCAGCCACGGGTGGTCACCTCCTCGGGCGCGTCCGCGGGGACGCGGTAGAAGTCGAGGAACAGGTCCTCGAGCTCACGGTCGTGCGCGGACCACCCGGTGACGTGGTGCCGCGCTGCGAGCTTGAGCAGCGGGTCGGGCTCCCCGCGCAGCAGGCAGGTCAGCTGCCGACCGTCGAGGGTCGCCTCCTCGATGCCGGGCAGCTCGGCGAACGCCGCGAGGTCCACGTCCTGCCCGAACCGCAGCGTCACCCGCTGTCCGGCGTGGTGACGCAGGGTGCGCACGTCGTCGACGTCGACGAGCCGGCCGGCCCGGATGATCGCGACCCGGTCGGCGACGTCCTCGACCTCGCTGAGCACGTGCGACGACATGAACACCGTGGCGCCCGCGTCCCGCGCCTCGAGCACGAGGTCGAGGAACTCGCGCTGCAGCAGCGGGTCGAGGCCACTCGTGGGCTCGTCGAGCACCAGCAGGTCGGGCCGGTGGGCGAACGCCTGCACGATGCCGACCTTCTGCTTGTTGCCCTTCGACAAGCCGCGGATCGGACGGTCGAGGTCGAGCCCGAAACGTCCCGCCAGCTCCCCGATGCGGTCGGCACCCCGGCCGCCGCGCAACGCGCCGAGCTGGGCCAGCAGCTCACCGGCGGTGCGCCGCCCGTCCGGCACGATGAGCTCGCCGGGCAGGTAGCCGATGCGCGCGCGCAGCTGCGGACCCCCGACGCGAGGTTCGACCCCCAGCACCTCGACGCGTCCGGCCGTGGGCCGCAGCAGGTCGAGCAGCACCCGGATGAAGGTCGACTTGCCGGCCCCGTTGGGACCGAGGAACCCGAAGATCTCCTGCGGTTCCACCTCGAGGTCGACGCCCACGAGCGCCTCCACACCGTTCGCGTAGGTCTTGGCCAGGCCCTCGGCCCGGATGGCAGCGCTCATGCTGGTTCCTCCTCCGACCCCTCGGCGGCGCGACCTTCGATGGGACCGGGACCGGCGGGCCGGCCCGCCGCGGCCTCGGCGAGGTCGAACCCGGCGCGGAGCTGCTCGTAGGCGTCCTCGGTGATCAGACCGCGCGCGAGGATCTCGGTGGCCGGCCGGAAGTAGTCGAGGCTCCCCGCGGGGTCACCCGTCAGGTCCGCGCCGAGCAGGCGAGCGGCATGTTCGTGGAGCACCAGTGCGCCGAGCGACCACACGGTCATCACCACGGCACGGCCGTAGCGGTCGTCGGTGGCGGTCAGCAGACCCGCACGCTCCCCGTCGGCCATGTACCGGACCGCGTCGGCGACCAGCTCGTCGACGAGGGCGGCGACCTCCGGCGAGCCGTCGACGAGCGTCCTGGCGAGGTAGGCCAGCATGGCGGTGCCGGCCTGCTGTCGCCGGAGCTCACCGATGGGATCGACGCCGAGGCCGGTCCGCATCGCGGCGGTCTTGGCGTCCCGGACGATGGCGGCCACGTGCTGGTCGCACGCCACCCGCAGACCGTCCTTGGAGCCGAAGTGGTGGATGACGAGCCCGGCGGAGACGCCGGCTGCGGCCGCGACGGTGCGGACGCTCGTCGCGGCGACACCGGCTTCGGCGAAGCAGACGATGGCGGCGTCCCGGATGCGGGCACGCGCCGTCCGGTCGCCCCCCGATGCGGGGGAGCCGTCCGGGGTCGGGCCGGCGGTCGGGGCGGCGGTCGGG
>CAYSTY010000021.1:0-17653 GCA_964433685.1 uncultured Actinomycetota bacterium
GACGGCCCGACCGACGACGGCCCGACCGACGACGGCCCGACCGACGACGGCCCGACCGACGACGGCCCGACCGACGACGGCCCGATCGACGACGACGGTGTGAACGCCGACGACGGTGTCAACGTCGACGACGGTTCGAACGGTGACGACGACGCCGTCCTCGCCGACGACGCGGTCGCGGTCGACGACGGTGGCGACGGTGGCATCGGCGGTGCGGATGGCGACACCGAGGTGCTGGCCGAGGTGCTGGCCCGCACCGGCGGCCCGGTCGGCGCCCTGGTGCTGCTCGGCGCGGCCACCTTCATCGTGGGCAGCCTCATCGTGTTCGCCAGCCGGCGACGTCGGATCGCCTGACACCCGGTAGCTGTACGACGGACCCGCCCCTCGGGGCGGGTCCGTTCGTCGTGGTGACCCCCGGCTCAGCCGCCGCTGGCGATCGCCGCGTCGAGGTAGCGGCGCAGCGACGTGCTCGAGGTCCGTGCGGTGTACGGCAGGTAGCGGACCTCGACGCCGGCGGTCGCCATCAACGCCTCGAGCTCGATGCCCTTCGACGTCCCCCGCCAGTCGTCACCCTTGAACAGGATGTCGAAGGGTCGCACGTGCCACTGCTCGAGCTTGGTCGCCACCAGCTCCGGGACGGCCTCGTCCACGCAGCGCAGGCTCGCGACGATGTCGAGGCGTTCGTCGAGCGGGACGATCGGGGGACGGCCCTTGGCGCGCACGGTCTTCTCGTCCGACACGACCCCGGCGACCAGGTAGTCGCAGCGTTCGCGGGCCCGGCGCAGCAGGTTGAGGTGGCCGACGTGGAACAGGTCGTACACGCCCGGCGCGTAGCCGATCAGGGGCGGGTTCACGGGTTTCCCTTCGGCGAGGCCGGCGGACACGCACCGCGTTCCTCTGTGTTCGCAGCGTGGTGAGCGGGGGATGGTAGAGCGCACGAGGGCGCCACGGGCCCGTCGGCATCCGGGACGCTGCGTTCAGCAGTCCGGATCATCCGGGAGACTGTGTCGCGTCACCTGCCACCCACCAGCGACGAAGCTGACGTGGTAGTGATGGATGTTGCGCGCGGTGCTCGACGGGCCGGACAGCACGTTGCCGTCCTCGTCGTGGAGCGCAACCTCGGTGGCGTCGACACAGGCAGCCAGGACGATGACGGGTGGGTTCTCGTCGAGCGCGAGGTCGGCTGTGGTCACCGACGCGAGCCGCACCGCGCCCTGCTGTCGGAACCCGTTGGTCCGGTACTCGACGAGCACGGCCTCGACCTCGTCCGCCGCGAGACCGGTGGCGGTGCCTTCGAGATCGGATGACGCGTCCGGATCGGCGTAGGCAGCGTCAGCCAACGCGAGGAAACGCTCGAGCGTGGCGGTGGCCTCGGTGCCGGCTCGCGTCGGGTCGAGGCCGGGCGACCTGACGGGGTCGTCGCGGTCGCGCACGTCGCCGGACTCCCCTGGCGCGGAGGGCGTCGATGCCTCACCGTCCACCACCTCCGGCTCCCCCCCGGGGTCCGGGTCCGCGGTGTCCGGATCCACGGCATCCTCGGATCCGAGGGGCTCACCGGTCGCCACGTCGTGGTCCGTGGTGCCGGTAGTGCCGTCACGCACCGCTCCGGCCACGAGGCCCACCACCGACAGCACGACGAGAACGACCGCAGGGAGCCAGCGCCGGAGCCGCGCTCCTGCCGCACCCGCGGACGACGTAGGTGCGGACGCCCCACCGGACCCCTCGCTCACCCTGCCTCCTGTGTCCGTGCGCCGGCGGTCAGTCTACGTCGCACCCTCGGCGCGGAACGCGGGGGACGGCGTGCTCGGCACCCGGATCCAGGACGCCGGGATGAGGTCGTTCGCCGGTTCATCACTGCCCGCGAACCACCGCCGCGGAGCGATGACCGTGCCCGGGTCCCGGTCATCCCCAGGGCCCAACCAACCGGCCCACCAGCTGAAACTGCTGTTGGCGATGACCCGTGTCCGGCAACGGGCCATGAGCGCGATATCGCCGGCCGGGGCGGACGTCGTGCCAGCCGGCACGAGCTGGTCCCCGGGGCGCAAGAGGTGGTCGCGCACCCACGCCGGGTCGTCGCTGAACCAGATGCGCCGCGTGCCGCCGTGTGCCCCCGCGGCGGCCAGGGCGCGCTCGTAGTGATCGACCCCGAGCACCCCGTGATGCGCAGATGCGGTCGGCGAGGTGACGTAGTCCCCCCGACGGACGTGCACGGCCACGCTCCGTGGATCCTGGGCCAGATCGGCTGCCAGCGCTCGTCCCGACGGGGTCAGCGCCGCATCGAGCAGCCCGCGCACCGCTCCACGGACCTCGGAGGCCACGTCCTCGAAGTACCGGGGCGACTGGAAGTACCCGAGCAGCATCCCGCCCGCGGCCGCCCTTCGCTGCAGGTCCGGGTCGAACCGCATGCCGGTCTCCTCGATGACGGGCAGCGTCCCGAACCGACCGAGCAGCCGGGCCTTGTGGAGCGCGATCCGCCACAGGCCGACGGTTCGCGGGGACCGGGGCCAACCGTCCAGGAGCGGGTCGATCGCGAGCGGTCGATCCCCGCGACACCGGCTCGTGTCGACGTGGACGACGATGCCGCGCCGGCGTAGGGACGTACCCAGAGCCCACTGGAACAGCTGGTTGCCGAGCCCGCCTTGGATCGCGAGCACGGTGGGTCGAGCCGGCGTCCGGCGGGGGGAGCGGGAGGAAGCGTTCACGTGCGGACGTTACCGCCTGGCGTGACCGATCCGGGGATGCTGCTGGCCGTCGAGCGGGTCACGTGAGCGCTAGGCTCCGGGTTCCTCGACCGGGCCGTGGCCGAGCGTGCACCTGACGAGCGCGCGTCGGGTGCACGTTCGACGCACATCGCTCCTCCGGAGTCGCGCTCTCGATGACCGTCCCCGCCCCGCCGCCCGGCCCACCGACCGCCAGCCTCGGCGATGTCCTCGATCGGATCACCGCCCGCTGGGGCGTCGTCGTCGCGTGTTCGATCCTGCTCGCGGTGGCGGCCACCGTGGTCGGGTCCGGCCGACCCGTGCTGTACGACGCGACCGCGGTGGTGACCGTTGCGCCCCTCAGCACCCAGCCCTTCGAGGAGACCCAGCAGGTCAACATCGCCACCGAACGCGAGGTCGTGCGGTCCACCGCCGTGGCGGCTCAGGTCGCGGGACGTCTGCCGGGGTCCCCGTCCTTGGCGACGCTCCTCGACCAGGTACTGGTGACCGCGCCCAACAACTCTCAGGTCATGTCGATCACCGTCACGGCGGGCAGCCCGGTCGCTGCGGCGGAGCGCGCCAACGCCTTCGCCGAGGCTTACCTCGCGATCCGTGCCGCCGACGCCGACGAGGTGGCCGAGCGGTTCATCGCCACCCTCGAGGACCGCGCCGACGCACTCCGCCGGACGATCGAGGCGGCCGACGATCCGAGCGATGCCTCCGTCGTCGCCGCGCAGCAGCAGTTGAGCGCGATCACCCAACAGCAGGACTCGCTCGAGACGGTGGCGCTCAACCCTGGTCGTGTCATCAGCACTGCCGAGCCACCCACCTCGCCCTCGTCGCCGGGCACCATCGTGTACCTCGCGGCCGGCATCCTGCTCGGGGGTCTGATCGGTATCGCTGCGGCCCTGGTGCTCGATCGCGCCGACCGGACGGTCCACGACCCGAAACGGCTGGCGTCGCTGTTGACGGGCGAGATGCTCGTCGATGCGCACGACCCGAACGATCCTCTCGAGCCGTACCGCCGCGCGTTCCTGCTGCTGCAACGGGACCCCGCCTACATGACCGCGCGGACCGCGCTCCCGCCGGCGCTGCCTGCGGGGAGCAGCGTGTCGCCCCTACTCGTCCAGGCGGCCGTCTCGGCGACGACCGGCGGCCAGCCGACGGTCCGCTCGGTGCCCGTGGTCCTGCTGCTGAGTCCGGACCGCTCGCGTGGGGCCGAAGCAGCGGGCCGTATCGCATCCGCTGCTGGCGAATCCGGGCTCGATGCGGTCGTGATCGCGGCGCAGGACGTCGCGGCTTCCGACATCGACCGGGGCTGGCCGTCGGCCGCGGAACGGCGAACGTGGTTGCGCCAGCACGACCTCGTCATCATCGACGCGAGCGGGGTCAGCAGCACGGCACGTCGGCTCGTGCTGGCCGAGCGGACGGATCTGAACGTCCTCGCCGTGCCGAGCGACGCACGGACCGTCGATGTGGAGGACCTCCTCGACGGGCTCCACGACATCGGGCGCCCGCCGAACCTCGTCCTCGCGGTGGCGGGTCAGGCAGCGTCGAGCCGCGCCGCCCGCCGGGCGCCGAGCACCGACGAGGACTCTCGCGTGCTGCTCATCGCCTCGAACGGCGGCCACCTGGCCCAGCTGCTGGCGCTCGAAGGTTTCTGGCGACACCGTCAACGCCGCTGGGTCAGTTTCGATCGGCCGGACGCGGTCGCGGCGCTCCGGGGTGAGCAGGTCACCTGGGCCTACCACCCCACGACCCGACACCCCTGGAACGCCGTGCGCAACACGTGGCTCGCGGTCACCGACCTGTTGGGTGCGCGGCCGGATGTGATCGTCACCACGGGTGCCGGCGTGGCGGTCCCCTTCTTCCTCGTGGCGCGGTTGTTCCGCATCCGGACGGTCTTCATCGAGGTCATCGACCGGATCGATTCGCCCACGCTCTCCGGACGGCTCTGCTACCGGTTGTCGGATGCGTTCTGCATCCAGTGGGAGGAACAGCGTCGCTCGTACCCCGAGGCGACCTTGATCGGGCCCGTTCTGTGAGCACGCCGCTGCTGCTGGTCACCGTCGGAACCGACCACCACCGCTTCGATCGGTTGTCGGGGTGGGTCGAGTCCTGGATCGAACGGCGCCGTCCCGAGGTGAGCGTGATCCACCAGGAGGGGGCGTCGCGACCCATCGCGGGAGCCCAGGCGCTCGGGATCGTGGGACGAGACCTGTTGCTCCAGCACCTGTCCGGGGCGAGCATCGTGGTGTCCCAGGCCGGCCCGGGGTCCATCGTCGACGCCAACGGCCTCGGTGTCATCCCCATCGTGGTGCCCCGTGTCGCACGCCTCGATGAGGCGGTCGACGATCATCAGGTCGCGTTCGCCGCTCGTATGGCAGCGGTCGGGCGCGTCCGCCTCGCCGATCGCGAGGAGGTGCTCCACGGTGAGCTCGATCGCGCGCTGGCCGACCCCGGTCGCAACCGGACGTCCCGACGGGGGTCACCGGCGGCTGCGAGCGCTCGCGAACTCAACGCGGTCACCCGCGAGGTCCTCGCCCGTCGCCCCGGGGGCATCCGGCTGCGTCGATCGCGCCGCCGCTGAGGGCCGACCGGCGGCTCAGGAGCGGATCGTGGTCCGGTGCTCGACGAACCAGCGGTAGGTGGACGCGATCCCTTCGCGCAGACCGATCGATGCACGCCAGCCGAGCGACGCGATGGGGCCGACGTCGAGCAGCTTGCGCGGGGTCCCATCGGGACGGCTCGGGTCTTGCACCAGCGCTCCATCGAACCCCACGACGTCGGCGACGAGCTCGGCGAGCTCTCTGATGGTCAGGTCCTCCCCGACGCCGATGTTGATCGGGGCCGGATCGTCGTACCGGTCGAGCAGCAGCAAGCAGGCGTCCGCGAGATCGTCCACGTGGAGGAACTCGCGACGCGGCGTGCCGGTGCCCCAGAGCACCACCTCGTCGCGGCCAGCTTCGGCGGCCTCGTGGAACCGACGGATCAGGGCGGGCAGGACGTGCGACGTCTCCGGATCGAAGTTGTCTCCCGGCCCGTAGAGGTTGGTCGGCATGGCCGAGATCCACCGACGCCCGTGCTGGCGACGGTGAGCCTGGACGTGCAGGACACCGGCGATCTTCGCGATGGCGTAGGCATCGTTGGTCTCCTCGAGGGGCCCGGTCAGCAGCGAGTCAGCGGAGATCGGCTGGGGGGCGAACTTGGGGTAGATGCACGAGGAGCCGAGGAACAGGAGGCGGTCGACACCCGCGATGTGCGCAGCATCGAACAGGTTGACCTGGATCTGCAGGTTGTCGCTCAGGAACTCGGCAGGTTGCGTGGCGTTCGCCGCTATCCCTCCGACACGCGCCGCAGCATCGATCACGATGTCGGGCCGCAGGGAGGTCAGGTACGCCTGCACGGCGGGGCGATCGCGTAGGTCGAGCTGTGATGAGCTGACCCCGTGCAGGTCGTCGAACCCGGCACGTTCGAGCGCACGCCAGATCGCTGAGCCGACCATCCCGCGGTGTCCCGCCACGTAGACGCGGGCGTCACGGTCCACGGTCGATCCTCCACGTGCTTCTTCGGGTCGTCTCCGCGGGAGAGTACGGTACGCCCGCCCCAGCTCCGCCGGCGGCCGCCGAACGCCACGACGCTGGCACGCCCGATCCGACCGTCGCGAGGAGGCCCACCGTGCCGAAGAAGGCACTCATCACCGGCATCACCGGTCAGGACGGCTCCTACCTCGCCGAACTGCTGCTCGAGAAGGGCTACGAGGTCCACGGCATCATCCGCCGTGCGAGCACGTTCAACACCTCGCGGATCGACCACCTGTACGAGGATCCCCACGATGAACCGCAGCTGCGGTTGCACTACGGCGACCTGAGCGACGGTTCGCGGCTGGTGACGCTCATCGATGCGATCGCACCGGATGAGGTCTACCACCTCGCCGCTCAGAGTCACGTCCGGGTGAGCTTCGACGAACCCGAGCACACCGGCGACACGACGGGCATCGGTACCACGCGGTTGCTCGAGGCCATCCGGCTGGTCGGTCTCGACTGTCGCTTCTACCAAGCCAGCAGTTCGGAGATGTTCGGAGCGACCCCACCGCCCCAGGACGAGTCGACGCCGTTCTACCCGCGTTCGCCGTACGGGGTCGCCAAACTCTACAGCTACTGGATGGCACGGAACTACCGCGAGGCGTACGGGACCTACGCGGTCAACGGCATCCTGTTCAACCACGAGAGTCCTCGGCGGGGGGAGACGTTCGTGACCCGGAAGATCACCCGAGCTGCTGCACGTATCAGCCGCGGGGTCCAGGACAAGCTGTTCATGGGCAACCTCGATGCCGTTCGGGACTGGGGGTACGCACCGGAGTACGTCGAGGCGATGTGGCGGATGCTCCAGCAGGACCGTCCCGACGACTACGTCGTCGCGACCGGGACCGCGTACACGGTCGAGGACTTCCTGCGTTACGCCTTCGAGCACGTCGGCCTCGATTGGCGCGAACACGTGGTGTTCGACGAGCGATACCTGCGCCCGACCGAGGTCGACGCGCTCATCGGCGACGCGACGAAGGCCGAGCAGGTCCTGGGGTGGAAGCCGCAGATCACCACCCCGCGTCTCGCGCCCCTGATGGTCGACGCCGACCTGCGTCTGCTCGACACGGGCGGGGTCGGGGTGCCCGACGCGCGCTGACCGCGAGCGGTGACTCTCCGTCTACAGTCGACCACCGTACGTGCCGAAACCCCGAGTAGTCGCAGGTCGCGGCGTACTCGGAGGTCACACGATGGCAGGGCAGCGGTGGTCACGGCTCATCCGGCGCAGCGGCGCCCTGGTGCTCCTGCTGGCGATGGTCGTCCCGGTGGTGGCGGTGGCAGCCGCGGCGCCCGCAGACGCGGCGACTGCTCCTGTCCGGGCCTTCCAGGACACGCGTGGCAGCACCTTCGCCGACGACACCGTCTGGATCGCCGAACGTGGCATCACCCTCGGGTGTGACCCGTCCGGCACCCGGTTCTGCCCCGACACGTCGGTGACACGCGGCCAGATGGCTGCCTTCCTCGTACGTGCCCTCGACCTGACGGCACGGTCCGGGCTCCGGTTCGCCGATGTCCCGACTTCCTCGGTCTTCGTGACCGACATCGACGCGCTCGCTACGGAGGGGATCACCCGCGGCTGCGCCTCGGGAGGCTTCTGCCCGGCCGCGCCCGTCACCCGCGCACAGATGGCGGCGTTCCTGGTCCGCGCGCTCGAGCTGCGTGGCGGTAGCGGCATCACGTTCCGGGACGTCCCGGCGGACTCGGTCTTCGCGGCCGACATCGACGCGTTGGCTGCCGCCGGCGTCACGCTCGGCTGCTCGAAGGGGGCGTTCTGCCCCGCGGCGCCCGTCACCCGGGGACAGATGGCCGCGTTCCTGCGCCGTGCGCTCGACGGGCGTAGCCCGGTGGTCCCCCCGGCGGTGAGCACCCCGCCGGCATCGAAGCCGGATCCGTCGGTGTCCGAGCCGACGCCGGTGAAGCCGGTGGCACCGGAGCCCGAGCCGACCCCGGTGGCGCCCGAGCCCGAGCCGACCCCGGTGGCGCCCGAGCCCGAGCCGACCCCGGTGGCGCCTGAGCCGGAGCCGACCCCGGTGGCGCCTGAGCCCGCCCCGCCCGCTGGTGTGGCGCCTCGCATCGAGATCGGCGACACCTGGCGCTGGCGCTACGAGGACACGGCGCCGCCGGCCGACTGGTTCGCCGTCGACTTCTCCGACGCCGGTTGGGCAGCCGGGGCGAGCCCGCTCGGGTTCGGTGCCGGGGACCTTCGCACGGACATGGGTCGGACCGACACCGCGGGCGAACGGCCGCTGTCGGCTCAGTTCCGTCACACGTTCACGGTCGCGGACCCGACCACGGTGCCGCAGCTCGAACTCACCGTGCCCGCCGATGACGGTGTCCACGTCCGCGTCAACGGCGTCGAGGTCGCGCGGGTCAACCTGGGCAAGGGCACCGTGCACAGCGGTACCTACGCCACCGCCGCCCCTCGCAGCGAAGCAGCGCGGGACGCCGCAACCACCTACGAGGTGCCGCGCTCGAGCCTGCGAGCCGGCCGGAACGTCGTGGCGGTCTCCACCCACCTCAACTGGCGCAGGTCGCCGGACATGCGCTTCGAGCTGAGCCTGGCACCGGCGGCCGGGGACACCCCCCCCGCGGCCGCGCCGCAGCCACCGGTCACCTCGGATGGGTACCGGGTGTACTGGAGTGACGAGTTCGACGGCTCCAGCGTCGACCCCGCGTGGCGCCGCTACCACAACACCTACGGGGACGGGAACAAGGAGCTGCAGTGCTACACCCCCGACAACGTCAAGGTCGGCGGTGGCACGGTCCGCATCGAGGCGCGACGCGAGTCGGTCCGCTGCCCCGTCGGGACCAACCTCGACCGGGACTACACCTCGGGGTTCCTCGGCACCCGTGACACCGGGAACTACTTCCCTCGCTACGCCCGCTACGAGATCCGTGCCAAGCTCCCCCACGCGCAGGGCCTGTGGCCGGCCTTCTGGCTCCGCCACCGCAACGGCGCGTCGACCGCCGAGGTCGACATCATGGAGTACTTCCACTCCCAGGACCCGGGCCGGTACACCGCCACCCTCCACCTCGACGGCCGCTTCAACCTGTCGAAGAAGGCGCTCTTCTTCGAGACCCCCACGGCCAACCCGGGTTGGAACACCTACGCGGTCGACATCGAGCCCGACCCCGCTGGCGTCCGCTTCACCTTCCGGTTGAACGGTGCCGCGATCCACAGCTACGTCGACACCCAGCACCGTTGGACGTCGGCACCGGCTGATGGCACCTGGGACATGGCGCTCAACCTCGCCATCGGTGGCAACTGGACCGGTCACCCCGACGGGACGCTCGGGTACCTCGATCTGCTCGGTCGCTGCTCGCTGTGGGGACCCCAAGCCGGCAGCGCGCCGGACAACTGCTCGACCACCGGGATCCGTCGGGCACAGTTCCCCGAGGCGCTCGAGGTCGACTACGTGCGGGTCTACACCAAGCCCTGACCGGCCTACCGTCGGGCACGCAACACGACGTCCAGCCCGAGCCGCTCCCGCATCGTCCAGCACACGCCGAGGTGGAGCATCGCGGACACCGCGAGGCTGACCCCCAACGTGGCCGGCTGCTGCCCGGCGAGTTGCCGGATGACGCCACCGACCAGACCGAAGGTCAGCAGCGGGATGGCCGCCGCTACCGCCAGTTCGCGCACGCGGTAGCGGATCGCCATGCGCGTGCGCACCTGCCAGCTCGCGAGGGCCACGTCGACGATGGCCGCGACGGACCAGGCCAACGCGGACCCCATCACCCCGAGCCGAGGAACCAGGGTCAGGCTGCCGCTGACGGCCACGGTCAGCGCGACGGCCTTGTTGGCCATCTGCCAGCTGCTGCGACCCCCCATGAGCAGGATCGTCTGCACGGTCCCGGCGGCCAGGATGATCATCATGGTCGTCGCCAGCACGGCCAGCGCGTTGCCACCCTCCCGGAAACCCGGACCGAACACATCGAGCACGAGCTCCCCGTACACGATCAGGGTCAGGTAGAACGGCCACGCCAGCAGCACGATCGCCCGGGTCACCACGAGGAAGACCGACGAAGCTCCGGCGGTGTCACCGACCGCGACCAGCGCGCTGATGCGCGGTGAGAGTGCGACCCGCACGGCCTGTTCGGCGATCTGGCCGGCACGCATCGATCGCGAGGCGACCGCGTAGATCCCGGCCTCCGCCGGGCTGCGGAGCGCGGCGAGGATCAGCACGTCCGCCCACTCGAGCGTGATCTCGAGCGCGGCCGCGACGCCCCGCGCCCCGCTGAAGCTCCAGAACTCGCGCCCGATCGCGCTGAAGCCACGAGGTTCGTGCGACCGGTCGAGCGCGGTCCGTTCGGCGAGGACCAGGCGGCGGACGAGCAGGCCGAGTGCGACGACGAGCAGGAACGGCAGCGGCGCGGCCCACACCTCGATGATGCCGGCCACGCCAGCGCCAGCCCCCGCCGCGAACAACACCAGGGCCACCCGCCCGAGCGGTAGCGCCAGGTTGGTGACGCCGATGTACGGCAGCACGTCGCCCAAGCCCCGCGTCCCGCCGAGCGCGACCGCGAGCGGCGACGCGGCCACGAGGTAGGGCGCGAGGGAGCGCAGGAGTTCGGCGGTCGAGTCGATGGCGGTCCCCGGTGCGGCGCCGAACCCGACCGCCACGCCCGCGTACCGGTGCAGGAGCAGGCTGCCGAGGATGCTGATCACGGTGACGGGGACGAGCGCCGACGTGATCGTGCGGCGCATGTCAGCGTGACGGCCGAGCGCCTGCTGGCTGGCGAGGAACCGGATCAGACCGGTGTCGGCGCCGAGCTTGGCGACGTTGGTCGCGATGGTGAACACGCCGATGGCCTGGAAGAACAGGCCGGCACCGCTGGTCCCGAGTTCGCGCCCCACGATCGCCGACAGCACGAGCCCTGCAGCCGCGCCGATACCGGCCCCGCCGAAGCTGAGGCCACCGTCCCGCAGGAGGCGGCCGCCACCGACCACCACTTCAGGTCGCCGCCGCGACGGGCAGGTCGGTCGGGCCTCCGCCGTGGATGCTGCGCAGCAGCACGCCGAGCGACAGGGCGACGCACAGCATCTGCATCGTGTCGAGTCCGTAGAAGGCGACGGCGACGGACGCCGCGACGAGGCAGGCGTGGAGCCACAACCCCGGCGTCCCGGGCGCCGTACGGGTGCGCCACGTGCCGCCCCACAGGAACAGCAGGAAGAGGGCCAGGCCGACGAAGCCGTACGAGAACATGACCATCCACACGTGGCCCTGGGTGCCGATCGAGATGCTCCCCTCGTGGGCCGGGAGCGGTGTGCCGTAGCCGACCAGCGGGGAATCGAGGGTGCGCTGGAAGGTCTCCCGGTAGATCCCCGCCCGACCGCTGGTGGTGTCCGAGACGCTCTGCCGCTCGGCGATCCGCTCGAGCAGCCCCGCCCAGACCATCACCGCGCCACCGAGCACGGAGGCCGCCGCAGCGGCGAGGAACGCGCCGTACCGCCGTCGGAACGCGAGACGGATCACCACGTAGGCGACGGCGGCACCGAGGGCGAGGAACATGCCCCGGTTGAGCGATGCGAGCATCGGGACGGCCACGGCTGCCCCGAGGACGGTCACGCCGACGCGGACCCAACGGGAGCGCGTCAGTTGCGTCATGGCGATCGCGACGGGCGTGAAGAGCGCCACCGCCGCACCCCACCCGTTCGCGTACGGGAAGGGCGCCGAGGGTCGGACGAACGGTTCGGGTGCGCCCCACGGGCGCTGTACCTCGGCGAGCGGCGGTCGGACGAGGTCGACCACGTACTCGTTGTCGGTGAGCACGCTCGGGAGCACCGCCGCCGTCGGCGTGTCGATGCGGACCTCCGGTAGGAGCAGTCCGAGGTAGCCGCCGACGACCACCAGGGCCCACACCGCGGTGAGGCCGCCGACGATCCGGGTCGCCGACAACCGCTCGCGGGCGTTGAGGACGTAGACGAGCGCGAGGCCCACCGCGAGCATGTTGCCGAACCGGAAGGCGTACCCGACGAGTCGCAGGGGGGAATCGAGCATCAGCGCTGCGATGACGACCCAGGCGCAGAACGCGAACCACGGCAGGACGCCGGGCAGCACGATCCAGCGACGGCGTTGCAGGAGCAGCACCAACATGGCCCCGCCCAGGGCGATCGGCAGGAAGGGTGCGAGGCCGAGGGCCCAGGAGAGCGGGAAGCCGAACAGCAGCAGGTCGATGGGCCAGGCGGGCAGGACGCGTTCGCCCCGACGGTGACTCGACCGGTCGGCTCCTGACCGACGGGCGCCATCGCCCGCCGGTCGGTGCCCACGGGAGGTGGACCGTCGCGTGGTCGCGCGTCGGGACCGCGGGCCGAGGGTGGTCGCCACTACAGGCCGCGGCCGCGGCGCTGCACACGTTCCACGAGGCGGCCGGGATCGGCGAGACCGAGCGCGACGGCGACCGCCCCGTACGCGCGGAGCTGTCGTGGGTCGTGTCGGAGCGTGCGCGCCACCCAGCGCAGCGCTTCGCGACGGCGTCCCCGTGCGGCGTGCGCGAACGCGATCTGACCCTCGATGCGGGCGCTGCCGCGAGGCACCTCGGTGAACTCGGGTGTCCGCTCGAGGATGTAGGTCAGACCCGAGGCGATGTTGTCCCACCGTCCGGCGAAGAACGACGGCCGGTTCCAGTGGATGTCGACCAGAGGCTCGGGGACGCTGACGATCGGTCCGTGACGAGCAGCGCGTAGCAGGATGTCGTAGTCCTCCCCGTAGGAGGCCGGTAGCTGTTCGTCGATGAGGCCGATGCGGCCGAGCAGGTCCTCGCGACGGAACAGGAACGCCGACGAGTGCAACTCGGGGACGCGGGCGAGGAGCAGGTCGTCGAAGCTCGTGCGGACCGGCGCGGTGCGCTCCACCTCACCGTCCTCGGTGATGATCGTGATGCCGGTGGCGAGGAGGACCGCGTCGGGGTGGGCCTCCCAGGTCTCCAGCTGACGTCGGAGCTTGCTCGGTCGCCACACGTCGTCGTCGTCACAGAAGGCGACCAGTTCACCCGTCGCGGCCGCGATCCCGCTGTTGCGCGCCCCGGCGAGCCCGGGCGTGCGGACGTTGGTGGTGATCTGGACGCTACGTCCCGGCGGGAGCTGTTCGGGAAGGACGTCCTCGGGCTCGGAGCGGTCGAACACGACCACGACCTCGATGTGCCTGGACTCGTCCTGGGCGATCACGGCCTGGACCGCTCGACGCAGCAGCTCCGGCCGGTCGCGGGTCGCGATCACCACCGAGACGAGCGGTCGAGTGCTCGGGTCCTGTGGCATCGAACGTCTCCGGGCGGGAGTGGGGGCCGGTGCGCGCAGCCTACGGCCGTCGCGAGCGAGGGCGGTGCCGGTGCCGGTGCCGACGGGAGCGCCCGTTCAGTCGGCGGACAACGCAGCGAGCTGTCGGTAGCGACGGCCGAAGGAGACCAGCGCGAGCGGGACGTTGCAGGCGAGGACGATCGTGTAGGCGATCGTGAACGCGCGCGGAGAGAAGGCCAGCAGGAACGCGAGGTGGAGCGTGCTGGGGTCGGCGGGCGTCTGCAGCAGCGCGCGAAGCTCGGGCCGGCCGGACTCGGCAGCCGGCGGCGCGCCGGCGTTCCGGGTGAGTTGTTCGGCGAGGATCTGGCTGAGGAACCGGATCGTGCCGACCGTGAGGTAGACCAGTGGGAGCGCGTGCACCCACGACAGCTCGAACCCGTCCGCGCGCAGCAGGTAGGCGAGGACGGCGAGGTGGAGCAGCGGCTGGCGTGCGGCGTCGACGACGTGGTCGAGCCACTCGCCCGCGGGTCCCGAACGTCCCGTGAGTCGGGCGAGTTGACCGTCCGCGGCGTCGAAGGCCCACGCCAGGGTGAACAGGAGCGTCACGCCCAGGGCCATCGGCACGCTCGGGGGGGCCGCGACGAGCAGCACGAACCCGGCCACGCTCCACAGAGCGCTGATGAGCGTGATCTGGTTCGGGGTCACGCCGAGCACGGCCGCCCCCGCTGCGATCCGTCGTCCGAGGGGGCGGTTGATGTAGCGGCTGTACGGCGGCACCCCGGCCGGGGACTTCTGGGCGCGTTCGAGCGCGCGCACGGCGAGGCGGTAGGGGAGGTCTCCGCCCGTCGGGGCGGATGGGTCGGTCTGGGGCACGGCGCCGGTCACCCGTCCGCGGGCACGGCCGCGAGGTCGAAGGTCAGGTCGGGCGTCGAACGGTAGTTGACGTGGACCTGGGCGCTGACCGTGTTGGTGCCGGCGCGCAACAGGGACGCCGGGACCGTCCAGGTCACCCTGTCGACGATGGCCGCGGGGGTCCGTGGTGCGGCGGTCGCGTAGGTGGCGAACGTGATCGGTCCGGACGGCAGGTTGCGGCGCCCGATCTCGTCACCGTTGACGAACACCACGATGCCGTCATCGGCCCAGGTGGACAGGGTCAGCGCGATCGGTTCGGCCAGTTCGATGTCGCGACGGAAGAGCGCGGACAGGGGCCGGTTCGCCGACCCGCCCGCGACGTCGATGTTCGTCACCACCGCACTCGAACCGAAGCCGAGCGGCGCTGGGCCGGTCGACCAACCCGCGACGTTCCCGCCGGGCTCCTGCCAGTCGTCGGGGACCGCCCCGCCCTGCTCGAAGCGCCACGACCAGGTGCTTCCTTCGGCCAGGAGAGCAGCCGCGTGGGTCCGCACGGTCACCGTGTCGGGCGGTGAGGTCAGACCCGTGCTGCCGACCGTCACCAGTTCGTAGGTGTGACTGGTCCCCGGGGTCAGGTCGGAGTCGAGGTACCCCGTCCCCGGTGCCGGCACGTACGCGACCTGCGTCCCGTCACGTGTGAGGCGGTACCCGGCCACCTCGCCATCCGCCTGGTCCCAGCTGAGCTCGACGGAGGTGGGACCCGTCACCTCCGCCACCAGCGTCGGGCGCACCGGAGCGTCTCCGTCCGCCTTGGGGGAGATGGCGGTAGCCGTGAGGTCGAACGACAGATCGGGGCTGGAACGGTAGTTGAGGTGTGTCTGGACCGCGATGGTGTTGACGCCGGCGCGCAGCAGGGCGCCGGGGACGGTGAAGGTCACCGGCTCGGCGCGCGCGGCTGCCGTGCGGGGCGCGGCGGTGGCGTAGCTACCGAGGTGCACGGCCCCTTCGGGCATGTTGACCCGCTGGACCTCGTGCCCGTTGAGGAACACCACCACCCCGTCGTCGGCGTAGGTGGTGAACTCCACGGCGGTGACCTCGTCCGGGTCGTCGATCATCACGTCGTGACGGAACAGCGCCGACAACGGCCGGTTCGTGGTCCCACCCGTGACGTCGATGTCGGTGGTCAGCCCGGAGGCGCCGAAGCCGAGCGGTGCGGCGTTGAGCGTCCACGTTTCCGCGTCGAAGCCGGGTTCACGCCAGTCGGCGGGCGGCTCGACGTCGCGCCCGTAGCGCCAACGCCACTGCGAGCCGGCGACCACCAGCGGTTCGCCGTCGAGCTCCTCGGTCGACGCCGAGACGGTCACCTCGGACGATGCTGCGCCGTTGGTCCCGATCGCCGCGACCGCGTACGCGTAGCTCGTCCCAGGGTCGAGTCCGGCGTCCCGGTACACGGTGGCGGGGGCGGTCACGTACGCGGCCTGGTCGCCGTTGCGCGTGATGCGGTACCCGGCGACCTCGGGACCGGATGGCTGCGTCCAGCTGAGGGACACCGCGTCAGGACCCTCCACCGTGGCCGTCAGCGACGTCGGTGTCGCGGGGGGCACGCTGTCGGGGTCGACCTCGGTGACCTCGGCCCGGAGGTCGAACGACAGGTCGGGGGACGAGCGGTAGTTGAGGTGACTCTGGGCCGCGATGGTGTTGGTGCCCTCTCGCAGCAACCCACGCGGCACGGTGAACGAGATCGGGTTGCCGCGCGCGGCCGCGGTCCGCGGTGCGGCCGTGGCGTAGCTGCTGAGCGTCAGGTCGCCGGACGGGAGGTTGGTGCGACCGACCTCGGTGCCGTTGACGAACACAGCGACACCGTCGTCGGCGTAGGTGGTCAACGTGAGGGCAGCGACGTCGTCGAGCTCGTCGATCTCCACATCGCGGCGGAACAACGCCGACAACGGTCGGTTCCCCGTCCCACCCGAGACGTCGAGGTTGGTGGCGATGGTGGTGGAACCGAAGCCGAGCGGTGCAGCCCCGAGCGACCAGGAACCGGCGTCGAAGCCGGGTTCTCGCCAGCCGTCGGACACCACACCCTGCTCGAAGCGCCACCGCCAGCTCGAGCCTTCGTCGAGCAGAGGTGCGCCGGGAGCCTGGGGCGTGGTGACGCTGGCGGTCCCCGGCAGCGAACTGACGCCCGAGCTCGAGACGGCAGTCACCGAGTAACTGTAGGTGGTGGCGGGGGAGAGGCCCTCGTCGGTGTAGGTACTCGCCGGCGCCGTGACGTAGCTCAGTGGACGACCGTCACGTGCGACCTGGTAGCCGACCACGTCGCTGGGCACGTCGTGTGGCCACGACAGGGTCACCGCGTCCGGGCCGTCGGCGCGTGCGGTGACGGTCGGGGCGACCGGCGGCTCCGCATCGGGATCCACGGCGGTCGCCGCGGCCGAGAGGTCGAAGGACAGGTCAGGCGCCGAGCGGTAGTTGAGGTGGGCCTGAGCCGCCACCGTGTTCGTCCCCGCTCGGAGCAGGCCGCGGGGCACGGTGTAGGTCACCAGTGCACCCTGGGCAGCTGCGGTGCGGGGTGCAGCCGTCGCGTAGCTGTCGAGGGTCAGGGTGCCGGAGGGCAGGTTCGTGCGGCCGACCTCCGTGCCGTTGACGTAGACGACCACGCCGTCGTCGGCGTAGGTGGTGATCGTCATCGTCCCGACGGTCGCCGGATCGTCGACCTGGAAGTCGCGACGGAAGAGGGCCGACAGCGGACGGTTCGCCGTCCCACCCGCGACGTCGATGTTCGTGGCGACGGTGGTGGAACCGAAGCCAAGTGGTGCGGCACCGACCGACCAGGAGCCTGCGTCGAACCCCGGCTCACGCCAGCCGTCCGGCACCGTGCCCTGCTGGAAGCGCCAGCGCCAGGTCGCGCCCGTGTCGATGTGCGGTAGCGACGGGTCGCCGGGTGCTGGCGCGGCCAGGCGGGTCGAACTCGCCGAGCGGTTCCCGGCGGCATCGACCGCGCGGACGAAGTACCGCACCGACTCGGTCGCGTCGGGCAGTTCGACGGAGGTGGAGGTCGTCGTCGCGACGACCCGGTCCTCCCGCAAGACCTCGTAGGAGACGGGGCCGCCGTCGTCCGTCGCCGGGCTCCAGGTCGCCGTGGGGACGCCACCCACGGTCGTGATCGACGTGTTACCCGGTGTGGTCGGTGCCGTCGTGTCGCGGCTCGCGAAGCGGACGAAACCACCCACCCACTGGTTGATCTCGCCGGCGCGCAGCGCCGAGGTGAAGTCGCCCCCGAT
>CAYSTY010000022.1:0-4126 GCA_964433685.1 uncultured Actinomycetota bacterium
GTGACATCACCCGCCAGTTCCTGCTCGAGGCCATCGTGCTGACCGGACTCGGCGGCGTGGTCGGGCTCGCCGGCGGCATCGGCCTGGCGATGCTGGCCGAGGCCGTCAGCCCCCTGACCGCCGTCATCACCTGGTGGTCGATCGCGCTCGCGCTCGGGGTGTCCGTCGGCGTCGGTCTGCTGTTCGGCGTCCTGCCCGCCCGGCGCGCCGGGCGCCTCGACCCGGTCGAGGCGCTCCGCCGCGACTGACCCGGTCAGCGGCGCCGTCGCACCCGCGTACGCTCGCGTGACACGTGCGAGGGAGCGGTGTGTGGCAGGAGAGGGAAGCGGTGCGGCCGGTCGGGTGGCGTTGGTCTGGGACGACCAGCTCGCGGCGTACGACCTCGGGCCCGGACACCCCCTGGCACCCGTCCGGGTCGAGCTGACCATCGACCTCATCCGTCGCACGGGCCTGGTCGGGGGCGAGGTCACCGAGGTCCGACCCGGCAGCTTCGACGAGGCCGAGCTGTTCCGGCTGCACCGTCCCGACTTCGTCGAGGCGGTCCGGCGCGCGTCCGGTGCCCCCGACGCCCCGATCGACCCCCGGTGGGGGCTCGGCCCGGGGGACACCCCCGCGTTCCGTGGCATGCACCACGCCTCGATGCTGGTCTGCGCCGCCACCAAGGAGGCGGCGCGCCAGGTCTGGGAGGGTGAGGCCGACCACGCGTTCAACCCGGCCGGCGGTCTGCACCACGCCATGCCGGACCGCGCCGCCGGCTTCTGCGTCTACAACGACCCCGCCATCGCGATCGACTGGCTCCTCGAGCACGGCGCCGAACGGGTCTGCTACGTCGACGTGGACGTCCACCACGGTGACGGCGTCGAGACCTGCTTCGCCGACGATCCCCGCGTCCTGACCATCTCCCTCCACGAGTCGGGGCGGTTCCTGTTCCCCGGCACGGGGTTCATCGACGACATCGGCGGCCCGGGAGCGGTCGGCTCGGTCGCCAACCTCCCGCTCCACCCGGGCACCACCGGTGACATCTGGCTCGGGGCGTTCGACACCGTCGTCGCCCCGCTCGTACGCGCCTTCGACGCCGACGTGCTCGTCACCCAGCTCGGCTGCGACAGCCACGCGACCGACCCCCTCGCCCACCTGTCGCTGACGGTCGACGACATGGCGGACATCTACGCACGTCTGCACCGCCTGGCCCACGAGGTCTGCGACGGCAAGTGGATCGCCACCGGCGGCGGCGGGTACGAGGTGGCGACGGTCGTGCCGCGGGCCTGGACGCTGGCGTTCGCGGAGATGACCGGACGCAAGCTCCCGGTCGAGACCCCGATGGGCTGGCGTGAACAGGTCGGGGAACGCACCGGCATCCGGGCGCCGGTCGGGTTCACCGACGACCCGGTCCAGCTGTCACCGCAGCTGCTCGACGGAGCGCGTCGTGCCGCCGAGGAGGCGGTCGAGGCCTGGCGGTCCAGCATCCTGCCCCGACACGGCGTCCGCTGACACCCGACCTGCCCTGTGCCGCGGCGGGTCCGCGGGCTACGGTGGCCGTGAGGTGGCCCGAGGAGCCCCCGCGAGGAGCCCCTGATGAGCGTGACCCTGCTGACCGCCGCGGAGGTCGCCGAACACCTACGCGTGTCGACGATGACGATCTACCGGTTGATCCGGCGCGGCGAGCTGCCGGCCGTGCGCGTCGGTCGCAACTACCGGGTCCGCCAGAGCGACCTCGAGGCCTACCTCGCCGACCAGACCGTCGACCCCGGCTCGGTCGACCTCGGCGCGCTGGACGAGGGTCAGCTCGGCTGATGCGCACGCGCGACCGGTCCGCCGGGGAGCGGACGGTCACCGTTCTGGTTCACTCGGCGGCCGGTCCGACGAACGAGGGGAGCCCGGCAGGTGCCTGACGGTCACCGCGTCCTGATCACGGGGATCGCCGGCCAGCTCGCTGGCCTCGTCGCCCGCGCGCTCGAGGCACGCGACGACGTCGTCGAGGTCATCGGCGTCGACGTGCGCGAACCCAGCCACGAGCTCCAGCGCACCGAGTTCGTCCGCGCCGACATCAGGAACCCCCTCGTCGCGCGGGTCATCACCGCCTCCGAGGTCGACACCGTCCTGCACATGGCCACCACCGCGACCCCGTCGGCGGCGGGTGGGCGGGCGCGCATGAAGGAGCTCAACGTCATCGGGGCGATGCAGCTGCTCGCCGCCTGCCAGAAGGCGCCGGCGCTGCGTCGCTTCGTGCTCAAGTCGACGTCGGCGGTCTACGGGGCCGCGCACGACGACCCGGCGCTGTTCGCGGAGGACGACGAGCCCCGCCACACCCCCTCCCACGGGTTCGCCAAGGACGCGACCGAGATCGAGGGCTACACCCGTGCGTTCGCCCGGCGGCGCAGCGACGTCGACGTGACCGTCCTGCGGTTCGCGAACTTCCTCGGCGGCCAGGTCCAGGGCGCGTTCGACGCCATGTTCAGCCTGCCGGTCGTCCCGATGGTCATGGGCTTCGACCCGCGGCTGCAGTTCGTGCACGAGGAGGACGGCGTCGAGGTCCTCGTCCGCGCCGTCACCGGTGCGCCCACGGGGACCTACAACGTCGCGGGGGACGGGGTGCTGTACCTGTCCCAGTGTGCGCGGCTCGCCGGACGACCCACCGCGCCGATCCCGGGTCCGCTCGTGACGGCGGTGGCGGGTGCGTTCCGGCGGGGCCGCAGGGCCGACGTCGCCACCGATCAGCTCCGGTTCCTGCGCTTCGGCCGCGGGGTCGACACGCGCCGGCTGCGCGAACGGTTCGGCTACACCCCGCGCTGGAGCAGCCGCGAGGCGTTCGAGGACTACCTCGGGCGGCGGCGCATCACGGGCCTGATCGACCGTGACGAGGTCATCCGCTGGGAGCGGGAGCTGTACGACTTCATCCAGCGCCGGGGGCAGGAACGCTTCCTGGCCGACCGACGCGAACGGCGGTGATCCGAGGTGCCTGACGACGCGACCGCCCGCCACGCCGAGGTCATCTCGATCGACGAGCAGCGTGCCGCGCGCCGCAGCTCGCCGGACGGGCGACCTCGCTGCGCCGCGCTGACCGCCGACGGGCGCGCGTGCCGCAACTACGCCGTCGAGGACGGCCGCTGCCGGGTCCACGCCCTCGACCGCGGCCCCGCCGCCGACCGTGCCGCCACCCCACCCGCCCCCGACCCCGAGGGTGACGCGGCCCGTGCCCGCGTCGACGCCGAGGTGTCCCGTCGGGGTTGGGCGCCCGCCGTCGACGCCCTCGAGGCGCTGCGTGAGGTCTCCGGCGACCGCTTCCTCGACCACGTCCGTGAGGCGGCCGCGTTCCTGCGCCGCCGCCTCACCGGCGACTACAGCATCGACGAGTACGGCTTCGACGAGGACCTGACCTCGTCGGTGCTGATGCCCCTCCTGCGGCCGCTGCACCGCCACTACTGGCGCGTCAGCTCGCACGGGGTCGAACACCTGCCCCGCGAGGACGGTGCCCTGGTGGTCGCCAACCACGCCGGCACCCTGCCGTTCGACGCCCTCATCGCACGGCTCGACATCCTCGAGCACACCGGCCGTCACGCCCGCGAGCTCGGGGCCGACCTGGTGTTCAAGACGCCGCTGGTCGGGCCGTACAGCCGCAAGACCGGGGCGACCCTCGCCTCCGGCGACGACGCCCACCGGTTGTTGTCCTCGGGCGAGCTCGTCGCGGTCTGGCCCGAGGGGTTCAAGGGCATCGGCAAGCCGTGGAAGGACCGCTACAAGCTGCAGCGCTTCGGACGCGGCGGGTTCGTGGCGACGGCCCTGCGGGCGCAGGTGCCGATCATCCCCACCGCGATCGTCGGGTCGGAGGAGATCTACCCGATGATCTACGACCTGCGGGTGGTCGCACGTCTGCTCGGTCTGCCCTACTTCCCGGTCGTCCCGCAGATGTTCGCCCTACCGATCCTCGGGCCTCTCGCCCTGCTGCCGCTGCCGAGCAAGTGGGTCGTCGAGTACGGCGAACCGATCGACACGAGCCGCTTCGGCCCGGACGCCGCCGACGACCCGATGGCGGTGTTCGACCTCACCGACCACGTGCGCGACACCATCCAGCAGATGCTGTACCGCAACCTCATGGGCCGCCGGTCGGTGTTCCTCTAGCTCCCCG
>CAYSTY010000022.1:4226-17352 GCA_964433685.1 uncultured Actinomycetota bacterium
CAGATGCTGTACCGCAACCTCATGGGCCGCCGGTCGGTGTTCCTCTAGCTCCCCGCCACGCCCCTGCAACCGGTTGCACGGGGAGGGGCGGGCCCGCGGGCCCGCCCCTCCCCGTGGTGCGCGGGTTCAGCTCTCGCGACGGCGCAGCGCGGCGGCGGCACCGAGCGCGGCGAGCCCGACCAGGACGCCGGCGCCAGCGCCCGTGCGGGGCAGGTTCGACGGCGGCGCGGGCGCGGCCGGGTCGGCCGGCGCCTCGGGCTCCTCCGGCGCGGGCGGCGTCACACCGGCGGGCAGGGCGTTGACGCCGACCTCCGTCTGGCCACCGGCCACGATCACGGCCACGTCCCCGAGCGGGGTGTCGCCGAGGCCGGGCAGGTCCGACAGCGGGACGGTGGAGGCGATGACGAACGGTTCGGTCCGGGCGGTGGTCCCGGCCCCGTCCACGTCGCCGAGGACGGCCTCACCCTGGGTGATGGCCTCGGTGGTCAGGGCCGTCAGCAGCTGGTCGACCCCGTCGAACACCGCCTGCAGCTGACCGTCGAGGAGGTCGTCCTGGAGGATCCGCTCGATCACACCGATGTCCCCGAGGGGTCCTTCACCGAGCAGGATGCGCAGCAGGCTCTGCTCGCTCTGGCACAGCCCGAGCGACAGGCTGGGTGCGGAGGCGGACCGTTCGGCGCTGGTGCCGTCCGAGCTCGCCGTCGAGGTGAACGCCAGCGGGGGTGCGTCCCCACCGATGCAGGCCACGCCGAGGACGTTCAAGCCGGTGAACAGCGAGGTCGCGGTCGCGGTGACCGTGTCGCCGTCCTGGGTGACCTCCGCGGTCGCGCCGACGGCGTCGAGGTCGATCACGGGGACGTCGAGGTCGAGGGGGCTCTGCAGCTGCAGGAGCGGCTCGCCGTCCTCGCACGGCACGGCGCCGGGCAGCAGCACGCCGAGGATCGGGTCGAGGACCTGGCACAGGCCGTCGCTGACCGGGGTGAGCAGCTGCTCGTTGAGGGTGTCGATGAGCTGCTGGACCCCGTCGGCCACCTCCGCCGGCAGGCCGAGCTCGAGCAGGGCACCGAGCCGCAGGTCGAGCCCGACGACCTGGGCGTCGGCGTACGCGCGCTCGTCGGTCTGTTCGCAGTCCACGCCGGCGAGGGTCAGGGTGAGCAGCGGGTTCTCGGCGTCCGGGGGCAACCCGACGTCCACCGGGCCGCCCACGCAGGCGCCCGGCTGGTCGGCGGCGCCGGAGCCGAGCAGCAGGTTGGTCAGCAGCGCCGTCGACGAGGAGGAGATGTCCTCGCCGGTGGCGGCACGCTCGAGGTCGGCCTGGACCTGGGCGAGGTCGATGCGGATGCCCTCACGGGTGGTGCCACCGACCTCGATCGACCCGGCGACACCGAGCGCGTCGAGGACCGGCGCGAGCGGACCGGTCAGCTCGGCCGGCAGACCGATGAACACGGTCGTGCCGGCGGCGGTCGCGTAGCCGGTGAAGCCACCGACCCCGGCCTCGGGGATGCCGCCACGAGGCGCGTCGGTGCCGTCGCCCTCACCGTCGGCGTCCTCGTCGCCGCCGGGCAGGCCCGGCAGGCCCGGGAGCCCGGGGAGCTCGGGCAGCTGGGCGGCGGCCGGGCCGGCGGTCATCGTGAGCAGGGCGGCGGCGGCCAGCCCCGCGGTGGCGGTCCGCAACGGACGGGTTCTGTTCATCCCCCGGTGCCTCCAGGTCGTAGGAAGACGGCTCGTCGCTGCGACGGACGTCGAAGGTCGGTCGCGGCCCGTGGGCCGGTCCCGGTCGCCGTGCCGGGTCCGGGGTCGGACACGGCGGGAGCGGTCAGAGCTCCCAACGACGAGGTGGTGCGACCGGCACGCGTCGCCCCGCGTCTCGGCCCGTACGAGCGGGAGGCGCACAGCTGTTCCGCCACCCGCGCGCGCGTGGCCGGTGAGCCGCACGACCCGGTCGGGTCCGTGCGGTGGTCACCGAGGGATCAGTCCGCGACGCCCTCGCCGCCGAGCAGGCCCCCGACCAGTCCGCCGACCCCGTCCAGCAGCCCGCCGACACCGTCGACCACGCCGTCGACGACGCCGCCGACCCCGTCCAGCACGTCGTCGACCGCGCCGGTGGTGTCCTCGATGAGCTTGCCGGTCCCGTCGAGCACCCCGCCGACGGTGTCGTCGAGGCCCTTGCCGACCTCGTCGAGCGGACCGGGCAGCGGCGGCACGATCCGTCGCCGCTCCTCGGGTGCGCCCTCGGGCCGGTCGGTCGGCAGCGGCAGCGACGGCAGCGGCGACGTCGGGACGGTGGTGTCGCTGCCCGACGGCTGCGGGGTGGCGTCCGGCGCGTGATCCGCGGCGTCTTCGGTCGGTGCCGGAGCCGGATCCTCGGTCGGCGCGGCCGGCAACGGCGAGGAGCGCAGCAGCTCGTCGACGGCGCCGGCGAGCTCGGCGGAGCTGACGTCGGCCTCGGCGAACGCTCCGGTCAGGTAGCGCTCGCGGATGGCGCGCAGCGTGGCGAGCGAGTCCTCGGCGTGCGGACGGACGTCGACCGGCAGGCGCCCGAACACGTCGACGAGGCCGTCGGCCTGCCGTTCGGTGAAGGTCGCGATCTCCGCGAGCAGCGCGGGGTCGTCCTCGCGTTCGGCCACGCGGGCCAGCGTGTCGGTACCCGTGATCGAGCGCTGGTCCATGCGCGCGAGGGTGTCGACGAGCGCGTCGCCCCGGACGTCGCCACGGTCGACGGCGGTGGTGACCTCCTCGAGCCGTTCGACCGCGAGCGCGAGCTCGATCCGTCCCTGCGTCAGCAGGTCGCCGGCGGCCGCGACGCGCACGGACTCGGTGGCCTGTTTGATGCCGTAGAGCGCGTCGCCGGGCAACGCCTCCTGGGCGGCGACCGCGACGCCGCCGGTCCCGATCAGCACGGACGCGACGCTGGTGGCCACCGCGGCGCGGGTCGAGCGCGCCGCACGGCGGGGGGCGCGTCGTTCGACCTCGGCCGCCTGCAGGTCGGTGTGGACGGCGGCCATCACCCGGGTGCGGATGCGGTCGCGCTCGTCGGCGGCGAGGGTCGGCCGTTCGACCTCGGTGGTGACGGTGGCGGCGAGGGTCGCGAGGCGCCGGACCTCGGCGCGGACCTGGTGGTCGGCGAGATCGCCGTCGAGGAGGGCGGCGAGCTGGTCGATGCGCTCACGTCGGCTGCTGAGGGTCACCACCGGATCACCTCCCGTCGCCGCGTCTGGCCCGACCTGGCCGTCGCCTCCAGCGGAGGAGGTGACACGGACGTCAACGACCCGGAGGCGCGGGAGGTACGACGCGCGGCCGCGAGCGTCCGGTGGCCGCGCACCTGATCCTGCTCCACGCTCCCGGCCCGCCTCACGCGCCGACCACCAGCAGCGCGAGCAGGCCGGTCAGCCCGGTCGCGGCGAGCTTGGCGAGCTCGGGGTGGTCCTGGACCGCCCCCGTGAGCGCCTTCAGCGCCCGGTACTGCAGCGCCTTGGTCGCCCCGATGGACCGCTCCATGATGGCGGCGGTCTCCGCGACGGACAGGTCGTGGACGAAGCGCAGCTCGATGACCTCGCGGTGCTCACCCTTGAGGCTCTCGAGGGCGGTGCCGAGCGCGCGTGCGAGGTCGCGCGCCACCGCGACGCGTTCGGGGTCGTCGCTGGTGCGCTCCGGGGCCGGTTCGCGGACCTCGTCGGTGGTGCGCTCGAGGCGGAAGCGGGCCGACTTGAAGTGGTCGTGGACCCGGTTGCGCGCGATCGTGGTGATCCAGGCACCGAGGTCCACGCCCTGCCACTCGAACGTGGACAGCCGCCGGAAGGCACGTAGGAAGACGTCGCCGACGAGGTCCTCGGCCAGCTGGCGGTGCCCGACCCGGCGGTAGACGTAGGCGAAGATCTGGTCGACGTAGCGGTCGTAGAGGTCGGCGAACGCCTGGGCGTCACCGGTGCGCGCCCGGTCGACGAGCGCGACCACCTCGGGGTCGATCCCGTCGGACCCGGTCAGGACCGCGGTCCCCGGTCCGGCGTCCTCGCCGCCCGCCGCGGTGCCCGGACCGGTCGCGGCCCCCGCCTCGACGCTCACAGACCGGCCGAACGGCTCAGCTGCACCGCCGTCGCGATCACGATGATCGCGAGCAGCAGCACGAGCGCGATGGAGGTGCCCGAACGCACGTCGTCTCCCGAGGGTGCCGATCCGGTGTGCGGCGTCACGGTGCGCGGCCGGAGGACCGCAGCGTGATACGCGATGGTACGCGACGGCCGACCGGCCGTCGCTCACCCGAGCGAGCCATCTCCACCTGGGTACGCCGGGCTAGTCCTCAGGCCGGGGGTGGGACCGTCGGTTGATCGGCGTCGTCCTCGAACGCGCCCGGTGCGACCTCGACCACGTCGGGACGTCCGAGGACCTCCTCGGCGGACGCCCCTGCGAGCAGCGCGAGGCACTTCTCGCGCTCCTGACGCAGGTAGCCGACCAGGGCCGCACGGTCGTCGAGGTAGCGGCGACAGTCGAGCTCGAGGGTGATCGACACCTCCCCGCGGCCGGCCCGTCCGCGGCCGGTGCGCACGTCGTCGGCGACGCGGTGCAGGAAGCCCGCCAGCGGCAGGTTGCCGTGACCGAGCGGGGCGTGGCTGTCGCGTCCGCCGCCGCGGTTGTCGGACACGTGCAGGTGGATGGCGCGCTCGCGCAGGCGCTCGTAGGCGTCGACGATGTCGGCCTCGGCGACCCCGAAGTGGGAGGTGTCGAGCACCACGTCCTGGAACGGCACGAGGTGCTCGGCGAGGGTGTAGCGGTGGAAGCGGACCGGTCGCCCCGCGACCGAGACGGGGTAGAGGTTCTCGACGCCGATGCGGGTACCGACCGCGGCCGCTTCCGCGTCACCGTCCTCGAGCAGGTAGCGGTGGAACTCGCGCTGCCAGCGGAACGGCGGGTGGACGATCATCAGGCCCGCGCCGAGGTCGCCCGCGAGCTCGATCGAGCGGCGTGCCTTCTCCACGAGGTCGGTGCCGAACACCCGCCGGGTCAGCAGCAGGAACGGACCGTGGACCACCGGGACGGGCACGCCCTCCTGGCTGGTCGCCCGGGTGATCCGTTCGGCGTCCTGGGTCGCCGGATCCTGGGTGACCATCAGCTCCGCGCCGTCGTACCCGGCCTCGGCGATGACCCCGAGCGCCCAGTCGAGGGGTCGGGCGAACAGGGGACCGGTCGAGGCGAACAGGCGCATGTCCGGGAGCCTAACCGTCCAGGCTCCCCGTCCCGCGGCCGTCACTAGGCTCGGTCCGTCACCTGGAGGAGCCGTACGTGAGCGCTGGCACCGTCGATCTGCGCGACCCCGACCGCGTCCCCGATCTGGCCGCCCGTCTGCGACGCACGGCGCTCGAACGCCCGGACCACCCCGCGCTCGTCGCCGGCGACCGCACCCTCACCTACGGCCAGCTCCACGAGCGCGTCGACGCCGCCACCGGCGCCCTCCAAGCCCTCGGGGTCGGTCCGGGCACCCGGGTCGCGCTCGTGCTCGGCACCACCGTCACCTTCGTCGAGGCGTACGCCGCGGTGCTGCGGGCCGGCGCGGCGTTCGTGCCGCTCCTGCCGGGCCTCGCCCCCGACGAGCTGCGTCACGCCCTCGTCGACGCCGGCGCCGAGGTCGCCATCGTCGGACCGGAGCGCGCGACCGACGTCGCGGAGCTGCGCGACCAGCTCCCGGACCTGCGCCACCTCGTGGTCGCCGGCGCGGAGGTGGACGGCGGCCTCGACCACGAGCAGCTCCTGGCCGACGCCCCCGCGCCCGAGCCGGTCACCCGCGACGCCGACGACCTCGCCGCCCTCGTCTACACCTCCGGCACCACGGGACGTCCCCGCGGCGCCGTGCTCACCCGCGGCAACCTCGCCGCCAACCAGGACCAGTCGCTGGCCGGCCGCTTCGAGGTCGGCCCCGACGACGTGGTCCTGCTGGTCCTGCCGCTGGCCCACATCTACGCGCTGAACGTGGGGCTCGGGACGTCGGTGACCGTCGGCGCCACCATGGTCCTCGTCGAACGGTTCGACCCCGCCACCACCCTGCGGGCCATCGCCGACCACCGGGTCAGCGTCGTCCTCGGCGCCCCGCCGATGTACGTCGCCTGGCTCGAGTCCGGGCTGCTCGCGGATGCCGACACCTCGTCGTTGCGTCTGGCGGTGTCGGGCGCGGCGCCGTTGGGCGTGCCCACCATCGAACGGTTCCGCGAGGCCACCGGGTTGACCATCGAGGAGGGCTACGGGCTGACCGAGGCGGCCCCCTCCGTCACCGCCACCTCGATGGCCGACGCGGCCGTGCCGGGCAGCGTGGGCCTGCCGCTACCGGGCGTGGAGCTGCGCCTCGTCGGCGCGGACGGCGACGACGTCGAGGTCGGTGATCCCGGCGAGGTGTGGGTCCGCGGTCCCAACGTCTTCCAGGGCTACTGGCAGGACCCGGACGCGACCGCGGAAGCCCTGACCGCCGACGGGTGGCTGCGCACCGGCGACGTCGGGTGCCGTGACGAGGCCGGGATGCTGCGCCTCGTGGACCGCCTCCGCGACCTGATCATCGTCAGCGGCTTCAACGTCTACCCGCGGGAGGTCGAGCGCGTCCTGCTCGAGGACGACGCGGTGGCGGACGCCGCGGTCGTGGGTGCTCCCCACCCCCTCACCGGGGAGACGGTCGTCGCCTACGTCGTGCCCCGGTCCGACGCGCAGGTCGACACCGACGCGCTGGCGACCCGCTGCCGCAGCCGGCTCGCCCGCTACAAGTGCCCCTCGAGCATCGAGGTGGTGCCGGTGCTGCCCCACACCGCGACGGGCAAGCTCCGGCGACGCGAGCTGCGCGACCGCGCCGCGGACTGAGGGGTCACGGGTGTCGCTGCTGCGCCGGGCACGCGCCGTGCCGGAGGTCGTCGTCTACTCCCGCACCGGGTGCGGGCTGTGCCGCCGCGCGGAGGAACTCGTGGCCCGGGAGGCGCGGGACGCCCGGGTCGAGGTCGTGGACATCGACACCGACCCGGTGCTGCGTGACCGCTACACCGTGCGCGTCCCGGTCGTGACCGTCGACGGCGAGGAGGTCGCCGAGCTCGAGCTCGCGCCGGGGCAGGTCCGCCGCGCCGTTTCGAGGGCGCGTCGCGCCGCTCGGTAGCCTCCCTCGCGACGACCGTTCAGCACCGATCGGGAAGGGAGGCAGCGTCGTGGCCGAACGCCGCATCCCGGAGGCCACGGTCGCCCGCCTGCCGCGCTACCTGCAGGCGCTGGTCGAGGCCGCCGAGCAGGGCCGTGCCACCATCTCCTCCGACGGGTTGGCCGCCGCGGCCGGTCTCAACTCCGCCATCGTGCGCAAGGACGTGTCGTACCTGAGCACCGCCGGGACGCGCGGGGTCGGGTACGCCGTCCCCGACCTGACCACGGAGATCTCGGCCATCCTCGGTATCAGCGTGGACCGGCCGGTCGTCATCGTCGGGATCGGCAACCTCGGTCGGGCCCTGGCCAGCTACGGCGGGTTCACCCGCCGCGGTTTCACCACCGTCGCGCTCGTCGATGCCGACCCGACCGTCGTCGGGACCCGGGTCGGTGACCACGTCGTCGAAGCGGTCGACGACCTGTCCCGCATCGTGGCCGAGCGTGACGTCCAGCTCGGCGTGCTGGCGACCCCGGCCCGCCACACGCAAGCGGCTGCCGACCAGCTCGTGGCCTGTGGGGTCCGGGGGCTGCTCAACTTCGCGCCGGTGCGCCTCCAGGTGCCGCCGGGCGTGACCGTCCGCACCGTCGACCTGTCGACCGAGCTGCAGCTGCTGAGCTTCTACCAGCACATCGACCACGACCGTCCCGCCGCGACCGGCTGACCACGCGGCCGGCGCCCGGTGCCGTCGGTCGGCCGTCGGTCGGCCGTCGGTCGGCCGTTGGGAGGGTCCCGGGGGGAGCGGTACCCTCGTCGCCGGCGTCCGCACCGTCGGCCTGGTGCCGCCACCTCCAGCCCCGATCACGGGAGCGTCCCCACGGTGTCCGTCCTCGTCGTCGGCTGCAACCACCGCAGCGCGGACCTCGCGCTGCTGGAGCGCCTCGCGGTCCCGACCGACGAGCTGCCGAAGGCGCTCGCGTCGCTGACGCGGCTGCCCCACGTGACCGAGGCCGCGATCCTGTCGACCTGCAACCGGGTCGAGGTCTACGCGTCGGTGTCCCGCTTCCACCCGGGGCTCGCCGAGCTGCGCGGGTGGTTCGCCGAACGCGGTGACATCCACCCCCAGGACCTCGAGGAGCTGCACTACAGCTACCACGACGACCGGGCCGCGGCCCACCTGTTCTCGGTCGCCGGCGGCATCGACTCCATGGTCGTCGGCGAGCAGCAGATCGCCACCCAGGTGCGGGCCGCGATGGAGACCGCCCGTGCCGAAGGTTCGGCCCGGCGTGTGCTCCAACGCCTGTTCCGCCAGAGCGTGCGGGTCGGTCGCCGCATCCGCCGTGAGACCGACATCTCCCAGGGCGCCTCGTCGATGGTGGACGTCGGGCTGGACATCGCCCGTCACCGGCTCGGCAGCGCCGACCTCGGAGCACGCACGGTCCTGATCGTGGGAGCGGGCGAGGTCGGCTCGCTGACCGCGACGCGGCTGCGTGAGGACGGGGCCGGACGGGTGCTGGTGTGGAACCGCAACGCCGACAAGGCCGAACGTCTCGCGGGCAAGGTCGACGGCGAGGTCGTGGCCGCCGGGGGTCTGCGCGCCGCCCTGACCGAGGCCGACCTCGTCGTGTGCACGACCGGTGCCCCCGAGCCCGTCCTCGACGAGGACCTGGTCACCGCCGCGCTCACCGACCGCCACCTCGCGGGCACGGGTGTCGACGGTGGTGCACCGCTGGTCCTGCTCGACCTCGCGATGCCCCGCAACGTCGCGCCGGCCTGCGACAGCCTGGCGGGTGTCAGCGTGGTCGACATCGCCGACGTGCGCGACCGCGCCGACCGCGGCGTGACCGGTGAGGTCATCGCCAGCGCCCGGGCCGTGGTCGACGAGGAGGCCGACCGGTTCGCCGCGTGGGTCGCCGCCTCGGAGATCGAGCCCACGATCCGGGACCTACGGACCCGGGCGGAACAGGTCCGCGCCGGTGAGCTCGACCGCCTCGCCGCCAAGCTCGGGGTGCTCGACGACCGCCAGCGCGCGACGGTCGAGGCGCTGACCCGCGGCATCGTCAACACCCTGCTGCACGAGCCGACCGTGCGGCTCAAGCGCCTCGCCGACGACGGCGCGGCCGAGCCGCACGCCGACGCGCTGCGCGTGCTGTTCGGCCTCGACGAGGAGCCCGACGGTCCCGACACGGACGGTCGGGGGCGGGCGTGACGGGCTCCTCCCCGGTCGCCCCGGCGACCGGCCCGTGGCGCATCGCCACGCGCCGGTCGAACCTCGCCCAGGTCCAGGCCGGTCACGTCGGGCAGGCGTTGGAGGCGGCGACCGGTCGGCCCTACGAGCTGGTGCCGCTGGCGACCACCGGTGACCAGCACCCCGACCGTGCGCTCGACAGCTTCGACGCCAAGGGCCTGTTCGTCGACGCCACCCGCGGCGCGGTCCTGAGCGGCGACTGCCACCTCGTCGTCCACTCCTACAAGGACCTGCCCACCGAGGCGCACCCGCAGCTGACCATCGGTGGTGTCCCGGCCCGCGTCGACCCGCGCGACGCGCTGGTGACCCGCGCCGGTTGGCGCCTGTCGGACCTGCCCCGCGACCGGCAGGTCGTGATCGGGACCTCGTCGCCGCGCCGCAAGGCCCAGATCTCCAAGCACCGCCGGGACGTGCTGGTCCAGCCGATCCGCGGCAACATCGAGACCCGGCTCGGCAAGGTCGTCAGCGGCGAGGTCGACGGCGTGGTCCTCGCCCTCGCCGGGATCCTGCGCGCGCGTCCGAACGTGCCGGGCCTGACGGTCGTCCCCCTCGAGCACGGCGAGATGCTGCACGCGCCGGCCCAGGGGGCGTTGGCGCTCGAGTGCCGGGTCGACGACGCCGCGACGCGCAAGGCGCTGCGCAAGCTCGACCACGACGACACCCGCCTCGCGGTCGCGGCGGAGCGTGAGGTGCTGCTGCAGCTGCAGGGCGGGTGCAGCACCCCCATCGGAGCGCACGCCGAGGTGAAGGTCGGCCCGACCGGTGAGAAGCGGGTCGAGCTGCTGGGTCTCCTGTCGGACCCCACCGGGACCAACCTGTACCGGGCGTCGCACGAGACGGGCGCGTCCGAACCTCAGCTCCTCGGTCGGGTCATGGCGGCGACCCTGCTCGAGGCGGGGGGCCAGAAGGTGCTCGAGCGCCTCCGGGCCGCGGGCGAGGGGTAGACCACCGTGGGGACGGCTTCGGCCGACGCGGGGACCGGCCCGCTCGCGGGTCGCCGGATCCTCGTCACCCGTCCGCCGCACCAGGCCGCCGAGCTGTCGGACCGGATCCGGGCAGCCGGCGGTGAGCCCTTCGAGGCGCCCACGATCGCGATCGTGCCGGGTGACCGCGACGCGCTGACCGCCGCGGTGCACGACCTCGACGCCGGCCGCGCGAGCGGCGTCTGCTTCACCTCGGCGAACGGCGTCCACGCGCTCGCGACCGCCTGCGACGAGCAGGGCCTCGACCGGACCGGGCTGCTGACCGGCCTGACGCTGGTCGGCGCCGTCGGCCCCCGCACCGCCGAGCTCGTCGACGCCGCCTTCGCCCGGGCTCCCACCGTGGTCCCCGACACGGCGACGGGGGCGGCCCTCGGGGATGCGGTCCCCGCCGGTCGGGGAACGGTGCTGTTGCCGCGGGGCGACCTGGCGCGCCACGACCTCGACGCGGCGCTGGAGGACCGCGGCTGGACCCCGGTCCACGTCGTCGCCTACCGCACCGTCACCGCGCCGGCGCTCCCCGACGCGGCGCTGGCCGCGCTGGCTGCCGGCGAGGTCGACCTGCTGACGTTCACCTCGCCGTCGTCGGTCCGCGGGTTCGTCACGCTGGTGGGGGACCGCCCGTGGGCGGGCCGCGTGGTCTCGATCGGCCCCGTGACGTCCGCCGCCTGCCGCGAGCTCGGCCTCGAGGTGGCCGCGGAGGCCGACCCCCACGACGTCGACGGCCTCACCGCCGCGCTGATCCGCGCCGCCGCTGCTTCGTAGCGGGTACCGATCGTGGCGCCGCCGCCACGTCCTGCACCCGCCAGCCCTGCACGGCGAGGGAGCCGTCCGTGCGGCCCCGGTCAGACGGGCTGCGGGCGGGGAACCGTGGCTAGGTTCGGCCTCGAACGTCGAGGTGCAACGGGCGAGTGGGAGGCACGTGAAGGAACGGCTCGCGCGGTACCCGTTCTTCGCGGTGCTCTTCCGCGTGCTCGAGCGCTACCGGCTCGACGCCGCCGACCAGTTCGCCGCCGCCATCGGCCTGTTCATCTTCATCGCGTTGATCCCGGTGTTCCTGCTCGTCGTCGCCGCAGCGGGGTACGTCTACGCCGGCGAGGCCGATCAGATCGCGCTCGCGGAGGGGCTGGCCCGGAGCATCCCCGGGCTCGGCGCCACCCTCGGCGGCGGCGATGGCGTGGATGGGTTCGTCCAGGACATCATCGACCGCCGCGGTGCGATAACCCTCACCGGTCTGGTCGGTGTGCTGCTCACCGCGCTCCGCCCCGTCAACGCCGCGATGACCGGAACGCTCACCGTCTTTCGAGGCAGCCTGCCGACGGGCGCGCGGATGCGGGGTCGACAGATCCTCGCCGGGCTGCTGCTCGGACTGGTCGCGCTCACCGCGGTCGGGACCTCCACGGTGATCGGGTTCGCGAACCTCGCGACCTGGGCGCGGGTGTCGGTCTCCTTCGGCGCGACCTACGCGCTGGACGTCCTGCTGTTCTGGACCGCCTACACCATGTTGTCACCCGGTACGCGGGTCCGCGGGAAGGCGCTGCTGCCGGGGGCGATGCTGTCCGGTGCCGGCTGGACGCTGCTCAAGGTGGGTGGCTCGGCGTACGTCAGCGCCCAGGTCGAGTCGGCCAACGCCCTCTACGGCGCCGTCGGTGGGGTCGTCGCGCTTCTCCTGTTGCTGTACCTCGCCGGCCGGCTCTACATGTACGGCGCGGAACTCGCCGCCGTGCGCTACGAACGCCGACACGGCCCCATCCCGTTGCCGAGCGGCACCAGCTCCCTCGCCCGGGTCGACGAACCCCTGCCGGACGGCACCTACGTGACCGCGCCCGGGGGACCGCCGCCGCGCCGACCACGGCGTCCAGCGCCGACCCCGACGGGACGAGGTGCCGCCGCATCCGGACCTCAAGCGGATCCCGCGCCGGGTCCGGCCGATCCGCACAAGGTGGCGGTGCTCGCTGCCGGCGCCGCAGCCCTCGGACTCGTCTACCGGCTGGCGCGCGGCACCGACTGACCCGGCGGATGCCGCGGCCCGCGCGCGACGCCACCGGGTCGCACCTGCGCGTCACGGTCGCGCCAGGTCGGTATCGGTGGGCGTCTGCCGCGACCGTGCGTCGCTCCCGCGACACGAACCTGTGGCCCCGCCGGCTGGAGGCGCGAGTTCGTAGACTCGGGGCAACCGACCGAGGTGTCCCGTGAGCTTCCCCGCCACCCGTCTGCGTCGCCTGCGCCGCACCCCCGCGCTGCGGCGTGCGTTCACCGAGACCCGCATCGCACCGGCCCACCTGGTGCTGCCGGCGTTCGTCCGTCAGGGCGGTCCGGACGCGCCCACCCCGATCGGATCGATGCCCGGCGTGCTCCAGCACACCACCCGGTCCATCGTCGACCTCGCCGCCGAGGCCGCCGACGCGGGCCTCGGCGGGATGATCCTGTTCGGCATCCCGGCCACCAAGGACGCGGTCGGCAGCTCCGGCTGGGACCCGGACGGCCCCGTCCCCACCGCCGCGCGCGCGATCAAGGCGGAGGTCGGCGACCGGTTGGTGCTGTGGGCGGACGTGTGCCAGTGCGAGTACACCGACCACGGCCACTGCGGGCCGCTCTCCGACGACGGGCTGGTCGTCAACGACGAGGCGGTCGCGGGCTACGTCCGTGACGCGGTCGTCTACGCCGACGCGGGCGTCGACCTGGTCGCGCCGTCCGGGATGATGGACGGCCAGGTCGCGGCGATCCGCGCGGGGCTCGACGACGCCGGCCACCTCGGCACCGGCATCGTCGCCTACGCCGCGAAGTACGCCTCGGCGTTCT
>CAYSTY010000023.1:0-6690 GCA_964433685.1 uncultured Actinomycetota bacterium
ACACGCACCGCGTTCCTCTGTGTTCGCAGCGTGGTGAGCGGGGGATGGTAGAGCGAACGGCGACGGGACGGGCCCGTCGGCCGCACGAGACGTCACCTCAGCAGTCGGCGTCGTCCGGGAACCCGTGGCTGATCACCTGCCACCGTTCCCCGTCGAAGGCGATGTCGTAGTGGTGCAGGCTCCGCGCCTGCGAGGAGGGGGCGCGCACGCGCTGCCCGTGCTCGTCGTCGATGGCGACCTGCGTCGCATCGATGCACGCGGACAGCGTCAGGGATGGGGGGTCGCCGCCGAGGTCGCTGTCGAGCAGGGACACCTCGTCGACCGCGACCCCACCGACCTGGCGGTAGCCGACCGTGCGGAACTCGGCGAGCGTGCTCTCGACCTCGCTCGCGGCGGCCCCGTTCGCCACCCCCTCGAGCGAGAACGCGGCGTCCGGGTCCTGGTAGGCGGCGTCGCTCAGTTCGAGGAACCGGCGCAGGATCACCGTCGCGTCCTCGGTCGCCACCTGCGGGTCCTGCGTCGAGTCGGGCTGCGGCGCCGGTAGGCCCTCGGTGGCATCGGGGGCCTCCGCGGCGTCGCCATCCGCGGCGACGCCGTCAGCGTCGGTCGCGTCGTCGTCGGGTCCGTCGCGTTCCCCCGCGTCTACCGCACCTTCGACGTCCCCTGACGGCGAGCCGTCCGCGGCCACGTCGCCGGCATCGCTGCGCTCCCCGGTGTCACCGCCACCGGAGGTGAGGATGCCGAACAGCACCGCTGCGACCACCGCCAGGGCGACGGCCGACCCGATCACGACCCGCCGGCGGCGGCCGGGGGACGACGGCGCGTCCTGCGGTGAGGGTGGTGACTGGTTCACGGGTCCTCCTCGGGCACGCGATCGGCGCCGGCCCAGTCTAGGAGGGAGGCGACCGTCCTCGGCGGGGCCCAGCGCCGCGTCGCGTGAGCCGCATCTGCCGTCGTCTCCGCCGCGGTCGACGACCCCAGGAGCGCTACGCTGCCGCGCCTCGACGTGAGGCCGAGGTGCGGTAGTCGCCTCGCGGATGGGCGCCCGTGGTGCCGGCCGTGCCCGTACGCACGAACGTCCGAAGGACGCCCCCCGATGACGGCAACCCCTCCGGCGACCAGCCCGCCGACGGTCAGCCTCGGTGAGGTGCTCGACCGCCTCGTCGCCCGCTGGCGCGTCGTCGTGATCTGCTCGGTGGTCGTCGCCGTGCTCGCGACCGTCATCGGATCGGGTCGCCCGGTCACCTACGACGCGACGTCGGTCGTGACCGTGGCCCCGCTCAGTACCCAGCCGTTCGAGGAGTCCCAGCAGGTCAACATCACCACCGAGCGGGAGGTGGTGCGATCGACCGCGGTAGCCAACCGGGTCATCGAGCGCCTCCCCGGCACCCCACCGGTGCCTGTGCTGCTCGAGCAGATCCTGGTCACCGCTCCGAACCAGTCGCAGGTGATGTCGATCACGGCGTCCGCCGGGAGCCCCGTGGCCGCAGCCGAGCGTGCCAACGCGTTCGCGGAGGCCTACCTGGAGATCCGGGCCGAGGACGCGCTCGAGGTCGCCGATCGGTTCATCGCCACGCTCGAGGACCGGGCGGACGTGCTGCGACGCACCATCGAGGAGGCCGACGCCATCGATGATCCGGCGGTCACCGCGGCCCAGCAGCAGCTGAGCGCCATCACCCAGCAGCAGAACGAGCTCGAGACGGTGGCGCTCAACCCCGGGCGCGTCATCAGCACGGCGGAACCGCCGACCACGCCGGCGTCCCCGGGGACGATCGTCTACCTCGCCGCAGGGCTCCTGCTCGGTGGGCTCATGGGTATCGCAGCTGCGCTGGTGCTCGACCGCGCCGACCGCACCGTCCACGACCCGCGGCGGCTCGCGTCCCTGCTGACCGGGGAGGTCCTGGTCGAGGCCGACGACCCGAGCGACCCGATCGAGCCCTACCGTCGCGTGTTGCTGTTCCTGCAGCGCGACCCGGCGTACACGACCGCGCAGCTGGCGCTGCCGCCGGCTCTGCCGACTCGGGGTTCCTCACCGCTGTTGGTGCAAGGCGGGGCGACCACCCCGGCCCCGGGCGCACCGCCGCGATCGGCGCCGGTGGTCCTGCTCCTGAGTCCGGACCGGGCGCGTGGGGCGGAAGCGGCCGGCCGGATCCAGTCGGCGGCCACGGAAGCTGGGGTGGAGACGCTCGTCGTCGCCGCCGCGGACCTGGCCGCGTCGGACATCGACCGGGGCTGGCCGGCCGCGTCGGACCGCCGCACCTGGTCCCGCGAGCACGACCTGGTGGTCATCGATGCCAGCGGTGTGAGCAGCACCGCCCGCCGCCTGGTGCTCGCCGAGCGCAGCGATCTCAACGTCCTGGCGGTGCCGAACGATGCACGCACCGTCGACGTCGAGGACCTGCTCGACGGACTGCACGACATCGGCCGACCGCCCAAGCTCGTCCTCGCGGTCGCAGGACAGGCGGCCGCCAGCCGGGCGGCGCGACGTGCTCCCGCTCGCGACGAGGACACCCGGGTGCTGCTGATCGCCTCCAACGGCGGCCACCTCGCCCAGTTGCTGGCCCTCGAGGGGTTCTGGCGCCACCGGCAGCGGCGCTGGGTCAGCTTCGACCGGCCGGATGCGATCGCTGCGCTCCAGGGTGAACAGGTCACCTGGGCCCACCACCCGACCACGCGCCACCCGTGGAACGCCATCCGGAACACGTGGCTGGCGGCCACCGACCTCCTCGGCGCGCGTCCGGATGTGATCGTCACGACGGGTGCCGGCGTCGCCGTCCCCTTCTTCCTGATCGCGCGGGTGCTGCGGATCCGCACCATCTTCATCGAGGTGGTCGACCGGATCGACTCCCCGACCCTGTCGGGACGGCTGTGCTACCGGCTGTCCGATGCGTTCTGTATCCAGTGGGAGGAACAGCGTCGGTCCTACCCGGACGCCATCCTGATCGGACCGGTGCTGTGACCGCTCCACTGCTGCTGGTGACCGTGGGCACCGACCACCACCGGTTCGATCGTCTGTCGGACTGGGTCGAGTCGTGGCTGGAACGCAGCCGGCCGGCGATCACCGTGGTGCACCAGCAGGGCGCATCGCGCCCGATCGACGGCGCCGAGCCGCTCGGCATCGTGGGTCGTGACCTGCTGCTGCGTTACGTGAGCGGCGCGAGCATCGTGGTGTCCCAGGCGGGCCCCGGTTCGATCGTTGACGCCAACACCCTCGGCGTGGTGCCGATCGTCGTGCCGCGGCTCGCGCGCCTCGGGGAGGCCGTCGACGACCACCAGGTGGCGTTCGCGGGGCGGATGGCGGCTGCGGGACGGGTCCGGCTCGGGGACCGTGAGGATCGGCTCCACGAGGAGCTCGACCGAGCACTCACCGATCCGGGGCGCAACCGGACCTCGCGACGGACGTCACCGGCTGCGGCCAGCGCACGCGAACTCAACGCGGTGGCGCGGACGGTCCTCGCACGACGACCCGGCGGCGTCCGCCTGCGCCGTTCCCGGCGCCGCTGAGCGCACACTCGCCGCTGTGGTGTCGCGCCGGGCGCGCGTCGACTCCGACCAGCGAGGTGCTGGCCGACGAACAGGTGGGGGTGACGACGCGCGACCGCAGGTGCGCGCAGCGGGAAGTCGATGACTCTCCGGCTACAGGTGACCACTCTGAGTGCCGAAACCTCCGGATGACGCCGCACGGTGCGGCGCTCCGGAGGTCGCTCGATGGCAGGGCTACGGTGGTCAGGATGGACGCGACGAGGCGGCGTCCTGCTGCTGCTCGCAGCGTTGGTGCTCCCGGTGATGACCGTCACCGGGGCGACCCCGGCGCTGGCTGCGGCCGCGCCGGTACGGACCTTCGCCGACACCGGTGGGAGCAGCTTCGCCGCCGACATCGCCTGGACCGCCGAGCAGGGGATCACCCTCGGGTGCGACCGCACGGGGACCCGCTTCTGCCCGGGGACGTCGGTGACCCGGGGACAGATGGCCGCCTTCCTGGTGCGCGCCCTCGACCTGACAGGGCGTTCGGGCATCCGGTTCGATGACGTACCAGCCCGGTCGGTGTTCGTCAGCGACATCGACGCGTTGGCCACCGCGGGTGTCACCCGCGGCTGCGGCTCCCGAGGCTTCTGCCCGGCGGCCCCCGTCACCCGGGGACAGATGGCCGCCTTCCTGGTGCGCGCTCTGGACCTGACCGGCGGATCCGGGATGCGGTTCGCCGACGTCCCCGCGGACTCGGTGTTCGCTGCCGATGTGGACGCGCTCGCCACCGCCGGCGTGACCCTCGGCTGCGCCGATGGTGCGTTCTGCCCGACGGCCCCGGTCACCCGGGCGCAGATGGCCGCGTTCCTGCGTCGTGCACTCGATGGCCGGACCTCGCCGGAGCCTCCGACGGCGCCGGGGGACCCGACGCCGGCACCGCAGCCTCCGGCACCAGCACCCCAGCCCCCGGCGCCGAAGCCCGACCCGACGCCCACGCCCGACCCGACGCCCACGCCCGACCCGACGCCCACGCCCGACCCGACGCCCACACCCGACCCGACGCCGAAGCCCCCCACGGCCCCGGAGCCGACGCCGCCCGCGCCGACCCCCCCGGCGCCGCCAGCGCCCCCGGTGACCGAGCCACGTATCGAGGTCGGTGACACCTGGCGGTGGCGCTACTCCACCACCGCACCGCCCGCCGACTGGTACCGCGTCGACTTCGTGGACGCGGGCTGGGCCACGGGTGCGAGCCCCCTCGGGTTCGGCGCCGGCGATCTGCGCACCGACATCGACACGACCAACGCCGCCGGTGAGCGCCCGCTGTCGGCACAGTTCCGTCGCACCTTCGAGGTGGCAGACCCGGCGAGCGCCCCTCAACTGCAGCTGACCGTGCCGGCTGACGACGGTGTGCACGTCCGCATCAACGGAGTCGAGGTCGCCCGTTCGAACCTCGCCACCGGCACCGTCCACCACGGGACCTACGCCACCGCTGCACCCCGCAGCGAGGCTGCTCGCTCCAACGCCACGACCTACACCGTGCCGCGTTCGGCGATCCGCGCCGGCCGCAACGTCGTCGCGGTGTCGACCCACCTGAACTGGAAGAAGTCACCGGACATGCGCTTCGAGCTCACGCTCGCTGCGGCGACCACCCCCGCGCCCGAGACACCGGCGCCGGTCGCACCCCCCACCTCCGACGGCTACCGGCTGCACTGGAGCGACGAGTTCAACGGGTCGTCGATCAGCCCGGTGTGGCGGCGCTACCACAACACCTACGGGGACGGGAACAAGGAGGTGCACTGCTACACGCCCGACAACATCGGTGTCGGCGGCGGTGCGATGACCATCACGGCTCGTCGTGAGTCGGTCCGGTGCCCCGTCGGTTCCAACCCGGACCGCGAGTTCACCTCGGGGTTCGTCGGGACGCGTGAGAACGGGCACTACTTCCCGCGCTACGCCCGGTTCGAGATCCGCGCCAAGCTGCCGCACGCCCAGGGCCTCTGGCCGGGGTTCTGGCTGCGCCACAGGAACGGTGCATCCGTCGCCGAGGTGGACATCTTCGAGTACTTCCACTCGCAGATCCCCGGCAGCATCACCGGCACGTTGCACCTCGACGGGCGGACCAACCTGACCAAGAACACCGCGTTCTTCGAGAACCCCACCACCAACCCGGGGTGGAACACCTACGCGGTCGACATCGAGCCGCACGTGGACGGGGTGAAGTTCACCTTCCGCATCAACGGCGCGGCCTACCACAGCTACGTCGACACCCAGCACCGTTGGGCCTCCTCGGCCCCGATCGACGGGACCTGGGACATGGCGGTCCAGATGGGTGTCGGCGGAACCTGGCAGGGCCACCCCGACGCCCCCCTCGGCTACCTCGACTCGTTGGGCCGTTGCTCGCTCTGGGCCTCCCGGACGGCAGCAGCGCCGCAGGGCTGTGCGAGCACCGGCATCCAGCGCGCGAAGTTCCCGGAGACCATGGCGGTCGACTACGTGCGGGTCTACACCAAGGACTGACCCGACCGCGGGGGCCGATCCGGATCAGCGCGAACGAGCCGGGAGCACGACGTCGATGCCGAGCGCGCGTCGCAGTCGCCAACACAGGGCGAGGTGGAGCACACCGCACAGCAGCACGCTGATGGCGAGCGACCCGAACCCGCGCCCCGCGACCGAGCGCACGAGGTAGCCCCCGACGCCGAAGGTGAGCACCGGGAGACCCGCGGCCAGGGCGAGGGCACGCAGCCGGAACGCCACGCCCATGCCACGCCGGACCTGCCAACTGGCGAGCGCCGCGTCGACGAGGAGCGCGGTGGACCACGCGAGCGCCGAACCGATGACGCCCAACCTCGGGACCAGGGTCAGGCTGCCCACGACGCTGATGGTGACCGCCACCGCCTTGTTGCCCATCTGCCACCGGCTGCGCCCGCCCATCAGCAGGATGGTCTGCACGGTCCCGGCGGCCAGGACGAGCATCATCCCGACGGCCAGGATGGCGAGTGCATCACCGCCGGCCCGGAAACCGGGGCCGAACACGTCCAACACGACCTCACCGTGGACGATGAGGGTGAGGTAGAACGGCCAGGCGAGCAGGATGACCGCGCGCGTGACGGCGAGGAAGATGCGTGAGGCCCCGGCGCGGTCACCCACGGCGATGAGCGCGCTGATGCGTGGCGAGATGCCGACACGGACGGCCTGTTCGGCGATCTGGCCCGCGCGCACCGAACG
>CAYSTY010000023.1:6790-16979 GCA_964433685.1 uncultured Actinomycetota bacterium
ACGTCGATGACGCCGGCGACGCTGGCGCCGGCGCTCGTGGCGAGCACGATCAGGGCGATACGCCCGAGGGGCAGCGCGAGGTTGGTCACACCGACGTACGGCACGACCCCGCCGAGACCGCGGGTGCCGGCGAGCACGACCGCGAGGAGCGAACCGACCGTGACGTAGGGGAGGAGCGAGCGCAGGAGCGCAGCCGTGTCCTCGACCGAGACACCCGGTGCGGCGCCGAAGCCGGCGACCGCGTCCGCGTAGCGGTACAGCAGCAACGATGCGGTGACGCCGATGAGGAGCACGGGCACGATCGCGATCGCCGCGGTGCGGTGCAGGTCGGCACGACGACCGAGCGCCGTCTGGCTGGACAGGAAGCGCACCAACCCCGTGTCGGCGCCGAGTTCCCCGACGTTGATGACGATGGTGAACACCGCCACGGCCTGGAAGAACAGCCCCGCGCCCGACGTGCCGAGCTCGCGACCCACGATGGCGCTGAGCACGAGTCCCGCGGCCGCACCGATGCCGGCACCGGCGAAGCTCAGTCCGCCCGCACGCAGCAGCCGGCCACCACCGGAGGCCACCGTCACCGGACCGCGGACTGGGCGGGCAGATCGGTGCTACCCGGCGCGTGGACGGCCCGCAGCAGCAGCGCCAGCGACAGGGTCACGGTCAGCATCTGCATCGTGTCCAGCCCGTAGAAGGCGATCGCAACGGACGCGGAGACGACGCTGGCGTGCAGCCACAGACCGGTGGTGCCGGGCGCGGCGCGAGTACGCCAGAGGCCGCCCCAGAGGAACAGCAGGAACAGCGCCAGACCCACGAAACCGTAGGAGAACATCACCATCCACACGTGTCCCTGCGTGCCGATGGAGATCGACCCCTCGAACGCGGGTCGCGGAGCGCCGTACCCGACCAGCGGTGACTCGAGCGTGCGTTGCAACGTCTCGCGGTAGATCCCGGCGCGTCCGGTGGTGGTGTCGCTGACCGCCTGGCGAGCGGCGATCCGCTCGAACAGACCGGCCCAGAGCAGCACCGCGGTCCCCGCGACGCTCCCGACGGTCGCCGCCAGCAACGCGCCGTAGCGCCGCCGGAACGCGAGCCGGATGATCACGTAGGCCACCCCGGCACCGAGCGCGATGAACATGCCGCGGTTGAGCGTGGCCAGCGCGGGGACGGGCAGTGCCACCCCCAACACGATGATTACCCCCCGGACGCGACGCGAGCGTGTCAGCTGCGTCATCGCGATGGCGACCGGTGTCAGCAGGGCCACCGCCGCACCCCAGCTGTTGGCGTACGGGAACGGCGCGGAGGGCCGGACGAACGGCTCCGGTGCCCCCCAAGGTTGCTGGACCTCGGCGAGGGGAGGACGGACCAGATCGGTGACGTACTCGTTGTCGGTCAGGACGCCCGGCAGCACCCGGGCCGTGATGGTCTCGATCCGGACGTCGGGGAAGAGGATGCCGAGGTAACCGCCGATGACGGTCGCCGCCCACACGACGACGAGCCCCCCGGCCACGCGCCGCGCCGACAGGTGCTCGCGGGCGTTGATCACGTACACCAGCGCGATCCCGACCGTCAGCAGGTTGCCGAACCGGAAGCCGTAGCCCACGAGCCGCAGCGGCGAGTCGAGCATCAGCCCGGCGATCACGACCCAGGCGCAGAACGCGAACCACGGGAGCACCCCCGGCAGGACCACCCACCGCCGCCGCTGCAGGAGCAGGACCAGCATGGCGGCCGCGGTGCCCATGGGCAGGAACGGTGCCAGGCCGAGCACCCACGACAGGGGGAAGCCGAACAGGAGCAGGTCGATGGGCCACGCGGGCAGCGCGCGCTCCGGGCGGTACCGCGGACCTGGGTCGAGCCGCCGCGTCGACCGCGGACGTGACCGGGGGCCGAGTGCCGTCGCCACCTACAGCCCGCGTCCGTGGCGTTGCACCCGTTCGACGAGGCGTCCCGGGTCGGCGAGGCGGAGCGCGACCGCGAACGATGCCCACGCCCGCAGCTGCCGAGGGTCGTGGCGGAGCGCCCGACCGGCCCATCGGAACGCGGCCCGGCGACGTCCGCGCGCAGCGTGCGCGAAGGCGATCTGTCCCTCGATGCGGGCGGCGCCGCGCGGGACGGTGGCGAACTCCTCGTTGCGCTCGAGGATGTAGGTCAACCCGTCGGCGATGCTGTCCCAGCGACCGGCGAAGAACGAGGGTCGGTTCCAGTGGATGTCGACGAGCGGCTCGTCGACGCTGACGACCGGCCCGTGACGCGCGGCCCGCAACAGGATGTCGTAGTCCTCGCCGTAGGAGGCCGGTAGCTGTTCGTCGATGAGTCCGATGCGGCCGAGCAGGTCGTCGCGGCGGAACAGGAACGCCGACGAGTGCAGTTCGGGGACGCGCGCGACCAGCAGGTCGTCGAAGGTCGTGCGGACCGGCGCGGGGCGGTCCACGGCGCCGTCCTCGGTGACGATCCTGATGCCCGTGGCCAACATGCTGGCGTCGGGGTGGGCCCGCCAGGCGTCGAGTTGACGGCGCAGTTTGGTCGGGTGCCAGACGTCGTCGTCGTCGCAGAACGCGATCAGTTCCCCGCTCGCGGCCTCGATACCGGTGTTCCGGGCCCCGGCGAGGCCGGGCGTGCGCTGGTTGGTGGTCACGCGCACCGAACGGTCCGCAGCGAGGTCCTCGGGAGTGACGTCCTCGGGTTCGGAGCGGTCGAAGACGATCACCCCCTCGATCCGGCCGGCGTGGTCCTGCGTGAGCGCGGCCTGCAGTGCGCGGCGCAGGAGTTGCGGCCGGTCACGCGTCGCGATCACGACCGAGACCGTCGGTGGCCCGCTGCCTCGTGGGCTCTGCGCCATCGGCCGCCTCCCTATCGTGTCGTGGGTGCCGGAGCCTACGCCGTGGAGGAGCCGAGCCGCAGGGGCGCGACGGGCGACCTCGATCCGGGTCAGAGCCGGGCGAGCTGCCGGTAGCGCCGCGCGAACGAGGCGAGCGCGAGCGGCAGGTTGGCGAGGAACACCACGCCGTAGGCGATCGTGAAGGCATCGGGAGAGCCCGCCAGAAGGAAGGTGAGGTGCAGCGTGCTCGGATCGGCGGGTTGTTGGAGCCAGGCCCGCAGGCGCTCGCGGCCGGACTCGGCCGCCGGGGGTGCGCCTGCGCGCTCGGTGAGCTGGCCAGCCAGCATCTGGCTGAAGTACCGCACGCTGATCACCAGCAGGTACGCCAGCGGCAGCAGGTGGACCCAACCGAACACGAAGTCGTCGGCGCGCAGCAGGTAGATGAGCACGCTGACGTGGAGCAGGATCTGGCGCGCCGAGTCCACGACGTGGTCGAGCCACTCGCCGGCCGGCCCGGCGGTCGCCGTGAGGCGGGCCAGCTGGCCGTCCGCGGCGTCGAACGCCCAGGACAGGGTGAACAGGATGGTCACCGCGACCGCGACCCCGACACCGGGCGGGACCGCGACCAGCAGCGCGAAGCCGATCAGGCTCCACAGCGCGCTCAGCGCCGTCACCTGGTTCGGCGTCGCCCCTATCGCGGCGCCCGCGGCGGCGATACGCCCGCCGAGCGGGCGGTTCACGTACCGGCTGTACGGCGGGACGCTGGCGTTCGACTTCTGCGCACGCGCCAAGGCCGAGCGTGCGTCGCGGTAGGCCTCGAGCGTGGAGGGAGGGGCGGAGGAAGGGCTGGTCACCGAGGAACTCATCCGGCAGCGGGCCTCACCGACAGCTCGAACGAGAGGTCGGGCGTCGAACGGTAGTTGACGTGCACCTGGGCGCTGACGGTGTTGGTCCCGGCCACGAGGACCGATGCGGGCACCGTCCAGATCGCAGGAGCCGACAGCGCGGCCGGGGTGCGCGGGGCCGCCGTGGCGTACGTGGCGAAGGAGACCGGGCCGGTCGGCAGGTTCCGACGCCCGATCTCGGTGCCGTTCACGTACACGACGACGCCGTCGTCGGCCCAGGTGGTGACCTCGAGCGGCGCGGTGCTCGCCACCTCGAAGGTCCGCTGGAACAGCGCGGCGAGCGGACGGTTCCCGGTGCCTCCCGCGACGTCGATGTCGGTCGCCACCGTGCTCGAACCGAAGCCGAGCGGCGCGGCGCCCGACGACCACGACGCGGTGTCGTAGCCGGAGGCGTACCAGTCCTGGGGCACGTCGCCGCCCTGAGCGAAGCGCCAGCGCCAGTCACTGCCGGCGGCCAGGACGGGGGCTGCCTCGGTGGTGACGCCGGCCGACGCCGGCGCCGAACGTGCGTTACCCGCCGCCACGGCGAAGACCTCGTAGACGTACGCCGTCCCCGGTGACAGACCGGTGTCGGTGTAGCTGCTCCCCGGCGCCGGCACCGTGGTGACGAACTGACCGTCCCGCTCGATGCGGTAGCCGATGACGTCGCTCGAGTGGGCGTGGTCCCAGGTCAGCTCGACGCTCGTCGGGCCGGTGACGCTGGCTGCGAGGGCGGGTGCGTCCGGGGCGTCGGCGTCCGGGTCGGGTGGCACGACGGTGGCGACCAGGTCGAACGACAGGTCCCGCGTCGTGCGGTAGTTGAGGTGGGTCTGGACCGCGATGGTGTTGCTCCCTTCGCGCAACAGACCGGCAGGGACGGGGAAGGTGACGGGTTGCGTCCGGGCGGTGGCCGTCCGCGGTTCGTTGAGCGCGTAGCGATCCAGGGGGTAGGGAGCACCTGCGCTCGGCGGGTCGCCGGCCATGTTGCTCTGTCCGACCCGCTGGCCGTTGACGTAGACCACCACGCCGTCGTCCGCCCAGGTCGTCAGCTCGAGCGTGCCGACCTCGTCCAGATCGTCGATGGTGAGGTCCCGGCGGAACAGTGCCGACAACGGCCGCTGACCGGCGGCGACGTCGATGTTCGTGCTGAACATCGTCGGGTCCGATCCGAACCCCAGCGGTGCCGAGCCGCTCGGCCAACCCGAGGCGTCGAAGCCGGTCTCCCGCCAGTCGGCGGGGACGGCGGTATCCCCGTCGCGCTGGTAGAGCCACTGCCAGGTCGACCCGGCGGCGATCAGCGGCGACGGGGCGGTCGTGACCGACGCAGTGGCGGGCGACGACGCAGCACCGGCGGTGCCGACGGCGACCACGGAGTACCGGTAGGTCGTCTCCCCCTCGAGCCCCTCGTCGGTGTAGGCGGTCACCTCGCTGGCCACGACGGCCACCAGGTCCCCGTCACGCTCGATGCGGTACGCGGCGACGTCGTTCCCCGCCGGCTGCACCCAGCCGAGCTCCACCGTCGTCGGACCAGCCGCGGTCGCGGTGAGGTTCGGGCGAGCGGGCGGCTCGGCGTCCGGGTCGGCCTCGACCACGATGGCCGACAGGTCGAAGGAGAGGTCCGGCGTCGAGCGGTAGTTGAGGTGTGTCTGCGCCGCGATGGTGTTGGTGCCCTCACGCAACAACGCTCGTGGCACCGTGTAGCTGGCGGGGTTGCCTCGTGCCGCGGCGGTGCGCGGCGCCGCGGTGGCGTAGCTGTTCGCGGTGAGGGTCCCCGTGGGCAGGTTCGTGCGTCCGACCTCGGTGCCGTTGACGAAGACGACCACACCATCGTCGGCGTACGTCGTGATCGTCAGCGACGCGACCTCGTCGAGGTCGTCGATCGCCACGTCACGTCGGAACTGGGCCGACAGCGGCCGGTTGCTGCTGCCGCCGGTGACGTCGATGTCGGTCGCGACGGTGGTCGAACCGAAGCCGAGCGGGGCCACACCGGACGACCACGAACCGGCGTCGAAGCCCGGTTCACGCCAGTCGCTGGTGGGCGCGTCACCCTGCTCGAAGCGCCACTGCCACTGCGCTCCTTCGGCGAGCAGCGGCGCACCGGGCTCGACCGGGGTGCGGACGGTGGCCACACCCGGCGCGGACACCGCACCGGACGTGCCGACAGCGACGATCTGATAGCTGTAGTCGGCGTCGGGGACGAGCCCCTCGTCGACGAACCTGGTGACGGCGCCGTCGAGGTCAGCGACGAGGGCCCCGTCACGCTCGATCCGGTAGCGCGAGACCGTCCCAGGAGCAGCAGCCGGCCAGGTCAGTTCGACGGTGTCGGGCGCCGTCGCCGTCGCGGTGAGCGACGGCGCTGCCGGGGGCGGGGCGTCCGGGTCGACGGGCGTCGCCGTCAGCGCCAGGTCGAACGAGACGCTCGGGGTCGAGCGGTAGTTGACGTGCGTCTGCGCCGCGACGGTGTTGACGCCCTCGCGCAACAGCCCGGCCGGCACGGTGTAGGTGACCGGGTTGGCCCGGGCCGCCGCGGTGGACGGCGCGGCCGTGGCGTAGCTGTTCAGGGTGAGGTTGCCGGTCGGCAGGTTGGTGCGTCCGACCTCGGTGCCGTTGACGAACACGGCCACGCCGTCGTCGGCGTAGGTCGACACGGTCACCGTCCCGACAGCGGTCGGATCCTCCACGTTGAAGTCGTGGCGGAACAGCGCTGACAGGGGCCGGTTCGCGCTGCCGCCGGCGACGTCGATGTTCGTGGCGATGACGTCCGAGCCGAACCCGAGCGGTGCGGCACCGACCGACCAGGAGCCGGCGTCGAAGCCGGGCTGGCGCCAGCCGTCGGGCACGGTCCCACCCTGTTGGAAGCGCCAGCGCCAGGTCGACCCCTCCTCGATCCGGGGCAGCGACGGGTCCTCGGGTGCCGGTGCGCTCAGCCGGGCGGTGCTCGCCGAGCGGTTGCCCGCGGTGTCGACGGCGCGCACGAAGTAGCGAGCACCCTCCGGTCCGTCGGGCAGTTCGACGGAGGTGCTCGAGGTCACCGCGATCACGCGGTCGTCGCGCAGCACCTCGTAGGTGACCGCGCCGCCGTCATCGGTCGATGGGGTCCAGCTGGCGGTGAGCGTGCCGGCGACGGTGGTGATCGAGGCGCTGCCGGGGGTCGTCGGGGCGCTGTCGTCACGCTCCGGGAAGCGGACGAAGCCGCTGACGGTCTGGTTGGCGTCACCCGGCCGGAGCGCCGCGGTGAAGTCGCCGCCGACCCAGAGCACGTCCCGGGAGTCGATGAAGCTCGCCCACGCGCCGTGACCGGCGCGGGTGTTCATGACCGGGTTGAAGTCGGGGATGACCGCGCTGGTGTCGGCGTCCCAGGCCGCGAGCCAGCCGATCTTGTCCGCCTGGAACCACGGTCCGATGACCTGCTGCTGGTTCGGCCAGCCAGTGGCGCCCGAGTAGTTCCAGTCGTCGCAGTGGCAGCCGGCGAAGACGACACCGTTGGCGCTCGAGATGGTCTGGAAGTCGCCGTTCGGGTTCGTGATGTTCGACGACAGCCGGGTGTTGGGTGCGCCGCGGTCGAAGCTGAAGAGGCTGTGCTCCGCGCCACCGAGCCACACCCTGTCGTCGACCTCGCGGACCGCCTGTTGGTAGTTCTGGCGGTGTCCGGCGCTGTAGTTGGGCTCCCACGCGACGTCCTGAGCGGCTCCGGCGGAGGTCGAGATGATGGCGGCCCGGTAGGCGCGGGTCGCGTCCGCACCCATGTTCTCGAAGTAGCCGGCCGCGTAGACGCGGTCACCGCGTTCGCTGGCGTCGATCGCCACGACGGTGCCTCGGAACCACGGGTTCCAGCCACGATCGGGTGTCCCGTCCGCGACCGATACCCGCCCCGTGTGCTGGGCGTGGACCGGGTTCTGGTCGGAGCCACCGGTCAGGTGGGTGAAGGAGCCGCCGAGGTAGAGCCAGTCGTCCTGCACCGACAGCGACCGCACGCTCAGGACGCCGGCGGAGATGCGGTTCTCGACCTGCAGGTCGAAGCCGGGCTCGACGGCACCCGTCGTGGCGTCGAGGACGACCGCCCCGGCGTGGACCTCGCCGTTGACGCGGTCGAACTCACCGCCCACCGCGAGCCGTCCGTCCGGCAGGGCCGCGAGGGCCTTGATCTGGCCGTTGAAGGTGGGTCGGAACCCGCTGATCCAGGCGCCGGTCCCCACGTCGAAGGCGGCGAGGTAGGACTGTTCGGTGGACTGGCCCGTGCTGTGGTTGCGCACCGAGCGGAAGTTGCCGCCCACGAACACCCGGTCGCCGACCTGTGCGAAATCCTGGACCTCGGTGTTGAGTTCACCGCTGCGTCCGTTGGCCAGGCCCGTGACACCCCAGGTAGCGGGCAGAGCGCGGCTCTCGGGGAGCCACGACTGCTCGCTCGTCGGCGTCCCGCCATCAGCGATCGCGGGGTAGGCGAGGGTGGCGGTGCGCAGTCGCGGGCGCAGGTAGACCTGGGTGAAGGGTCGCGCGTTCCCGCGCCCGTTGCTGGCGCTCCACAGGTAGGTGGTGCTGTTGCTCTGCCCCGAGATGCTGTTGCCGTAGGCGAACCCGTGGGTCCAGTTCTGGTTCTCGGCTCGGGGCGTGATGACCCGCCGTTCGCTGAGCAGGCTGCTTGTGCTGCCCCAGTCGTGGCTCGAACCGCCGGTGCCGCGCCAGCCGTCGAAGGACCACCACGCGAGCGGGTGTCGGGCCGGGAAGGTCCACACCCAGCGGTCCCGCTGCTCGAACTGGACGCGCGCCTCCTGCCAACTTGTGCCGTTGCTGTTGCGGGCACGGCGCAGACGGATGCCGTCCGAGAGCGCGTCCACCCGGCCACCGTCGAGGAGGGCGTCGATGGTGCGCGACGGCAGTTGCCGGGGCTGGAACGCCTCGGGCCCGGTGTGGGGCGTGTGGACCTGCTCGGCGTCGCCGAGGCCCTCGTAGCGGGTCTGCCAGCCTTCCCGGCCGCGACCGACCAGGACCCAACCACCGCCGTCGGTGGTCTGGTCGCAGTAGAACCGCTGCGGCGCGATGAGGCTCGGGGTGCGCAACCAGTACACGCCGCTCGGAGCGGACGGCGTCACCTGCTTGATCTCGTAGCAGGAGGCCGCAGCCGTCGCGGGGGAGCGCCCGTCGGTGGTCGCGCCGGGAACGCTCTGGGCGGCGGCGGTCGTGGGCAGGCCAGCGAGCACCACGGCGACCGCGAGGATGCTGGCCCTCGCCCGGGTACGTCGCGCTGCGGGACGGTTGCGCTGCATCGTTCACCCTCGGTCCGTCGGTCCCGCGTGCACGCAGGACGGCCCCCGGCGGGACCGACAGGTCACCGCCTTACGGACAGAGAACGACACGGGCGCGGGTGACACAACCGAGTCGGGTGCAACCGTGACCAACGTCCCGGTCCGGGGGAACCATCGGCCCGAGCCGCACCCGGAGGCGGTCACGCTCCGCGTTCGTCGGTCGCGGAGCGAGAGGTCGGCGGAGGGTCGCCGTGGCCCCGTGCGCGGCCCTGGTGGCCCGCGCGGCGGGCGTGGCCGCGGCCACGGCCCCCTGGTGGCGGTGCAGCGGTCGCGCAGCGTCGTCGACCTCGCACGTGCGCTCGTCGCGCGCCCGGCGGGTGCGTGCCTGCTCCGGTGTCGGCGCGTGGGTGGACGCGGCGCCGTCTAGACTCCGCCGACCGGACCGGCGGAGGACACGATGGCGCACGGGGACGCGGCCGACGGGTACGCGGGCCTCGGCGCGCGCGAAGGCAGCGCCAAGGGGCGCGGGAACATCTCTGGCCGCCTCGACCGCCTCGCGTCCATCCGTCCTTTCGGACCTGGCTCGCTCCTCGACGTGGGGTGCGGCAACGGCGCTTACACCGTGGAACTGGCCGCCTCGTTCGACCGGGTGGTGGGCATCGACATCGAGCCGGATCGGCTCGCCGACTTCCGCTCCACCTGTGACCTGCCGCACGTGGAGGTGATCGAACGGTCCGCGGTCGACACGGGGTTCGACACCGCCACGTTCGACGCGGTCGTGGCCATCGAGACGGTCGAGCACCTCGGCGACGTGCTCGGCGACGTGCTGCGCGAGGTCGCCCGCGTGCTGGTCCCCGGCGGCGTCTTCTACCTCACCACGCCGAACCGTTGGTGGCCGCTGGAGCAGCACGGCTGGGTCTGGCGTGGTCGCCGGCGTCCCGGGTGGAGCTTGCCCTTCCTGACCTGGTTCCCCGCGGTCCACCGACGTCTCAGCCAGGATGCGGTCTTCGTCCCCGATCAGCTCGACCGGCACATCGAACCGCTCGGGTTCCGGCGCATCGGTCTGGTCCGGATGATGCCACCGCTCGACGGCAGTCCATCGCTCCGCCGGTGGATCGGGCCCGCGCTGCGCCGGCTGGAGCGGTCGCCGCTGCGTGGCTTCGGCCAGACGCTCGTGATGGCGTACGAGCGGGTCGGGTGAGCCTGCGGCGACCGGCCGGACCGGAACGTTCGCTGCGCTAGCGTTC
>CAYSTY010000024.1:0-5943 GCA_964433685.1 uncultured Actinomycetota bacterium
TGCTGCGCCTCGGCCACGACGGGGGCACGGTGCGCGTCGTCGACGACCAGGTCGGTTCACCCACCTTCACCGCCGACCTGGCACCGGCGTTACGTCACCTCGCCGTCGCGCACCGCCCCGGGACCTACCACCTCGCCAACGCCGGGCGCGCGTCCTGGTTCGAGCTGGCGGCCGCCACCTTCGAGCTCGCCGGCCTCGAGGTCGAGCTCGTCCCGCAGTCGTCCGCCGAGCTCGCGCGTCCGGCGCCACGACCGGCCTGGTCCGTGCTCGACACCCGGCACGCCCGCTCGGCCGGCGTGCCACCCCTGCCGTCCTGGCGGGACGGGCTACGGCGCCTGCTGGCCGCGCTCGGTGAGCTCGCGGCTGCGACCACCGCCGGAGGGGACCGGCCGGGAGCGGAGCCGACGTGAGCCCACCCGACCGACGCCGCCCGGCACCCCGCGACGAGGTCGCGGTGGTCATCGTCAGCCACCAGACCCGAGACGAGGCGCTCGGGTGTCTGGCCACCCTGCCCTCGGACGTCCCGACCGTCGTGGTCGACACCGGGTCCACGGACGGGACGGCAGCCGCCGTCCGTCACCACTACCCGCACGTGCGGGTGCTCGAACTCGCCAACGCCGGGTTCGGCCGGGGCGCCAACGCGGGCGTCCGCGTCACCGACGCCGAGGTCGTGGTCATCGCCAACGCCGACGTGCGGTTCGTGGCCGGGGCGCCCGCCGCGCTCGCCACCGCCGTGCGCGACGACCCGGACGCGGGCGTGGTCGGACCGCGGGTGCGCTACCCCGACGGACGGCACCAGGCGTCCGCGCGGGCGCTGCCCGACCCGGTGACCGCCGTCCTCCACGCCCTGTTGCGCTGGACCGTCCCGGGCAACCGCTGGACGGTCCGCTACCGACGGGACGACGCCGATCCCGACCGGGCCCGCGATGCGGGGTGGGTCTCGGGCTGCACGCTCGCGGTGTCGCGCACGGCGTTCGACGCGGTGGACGGCTTCGATCCCGGGTTCCAGCTCTACCTCGAGGACGTCGACCTCGCCGCGCGGCTGCAGGACGCCGGGTACCGCGTGCGCTACGACCCGCGCACCACCGTCGTCCACCGGGTCGGCGCGTCCACCTCGGGACGGCGGTGGCGCACCCTCGTGTGGCACGCCCGGGGCCTCGACCGCTACGTGACCCGTCGCTACGGTGCCGCCGCTCGGGTGCTGCGACCCGTGCTCCGCGTGGCCCTGGCCGCCTGGGTGCTGGTGACCTACCTCACCGAGCGGCTCGCCGGCCCGGGGCGGAGCACCACCGCCGAACGTTGACCAGCTCACGCTCCCGCCTCGCTCCCACCCCCACCCCGCCCCCACGCCCACCCCGCCCCCACGCGCCCACCCCCGCCCCTGCCCCGGAGCTGCCCGTGACCGTCCGTGAAGCGTGCATCGTCGCCGGCGGTGCGGGGACCCGTCTGCGTCCGCTGACGGCGACGACCCCGAAGCCGCTGCTGCCGTTCTGCGGGGAGCCGTTCCTCGCCGGCGTGCTGGCGCGGTTGGCGGAGGTCGGCGTCGAACGGGTGCTGCTGGTGGTCGGTGCCGACCCCTCGCCCTTCGAGGTCCTGCGTCCGACCGCGTCCCGGCTCGGCATCGCCCTGGAGGCCGTGCCCGAACCAGAACCGCTCGACACCGCCGGCGGCGTCCGAGCCGCGCTCGACCGCGTCAGCGGGACGTTCCTGGTGCTGAACGGCGACATCCTCACCGACGTCCCGCTCGCGCCGGTCATCGCCGCCCACCGGGCCGCGGCGGCGGCGGCGACGCTCGTGCTCACCCGCGTCGAGGACACCTCCAGCTTCGGGGTGTGCGTGCTGGACGGCACGCGCATCACCGCGTTCGTGGAGAAGCCCGCGCCGGGGACACTGCCCGGCCAGGACGCGATCAACGCCGGCACCTACGTGCTCGAACCGGACGCGCTCGCCACCTTCCCGCCCGGTCGGTTGTCGTTCGAACGGCAGGTCTTCCCCGACATCGTCGCGCGGGGCGACCACGTCGAGGGCTTCGTCAGCGACGCGGTGTGGGCCGACCTCGGCACCCCCGACCGCTACCTCGACGGTCACCGCCAGGCCCTCGACGGTGCGCTGCGTTGGCCGTCGCTCGCGGCGCTGCCCGACCGGGGCGACGGCGTCCGCGTCGCCGATGGCGTCCAGGTGGCCGCGGACGCGCGCCTGGTCGGACCCGTGGCCCTGCGTCCGGGCGTCCGCGTCGCAGCGGGCGCGAGGGTCGGTCCGTACGTCGTGCTCGGTGACGGAGCCGCGGTCGGGGCATCCAGCCGGCTGCGCGACAGCGTGTTGGGCGACGGGGTCCGGATCGGGGACGGGGTGGAGGCCGTGGGCCTGCTCGCCGGCGCGGGCGCCAGCGTCGCGTCGGGTACGGTCCTCGGCCGGGACGTCGTCCTCGGTGATGACGTCCGGTTGGACGGGGACGATGTGATCCCCGACGGGGCCCGCGTCCCGGCGCAGGACGCCTGAGGCGGCGTGCGGACGGGGCGCAGCGGCGAGGAGCTTGCAGGGTGACGGTCGACGCACCGTCGGTGGACGGTTCCACCGTCCGACGCAGCCTGCGCTCGCCCTCGAGCAAGCTCGGTGAGCTGTGGCGTGCTCGCGAGCTGCTCGAACAGCTCGTGCGCAAGGAGCTGAAGGTCCGCTACCGCAACTCGAGCCTCGGGTTCCTGTGGTCGATGCTCACCCCCGCGCTGATGACGGTCGTCTTCAGCGTGGTCTTCGGCATCGTGGTGCCGATCCCGGTCGACGACTTCCCGGCGTTCTTCCTGGCCGGCTACCTGCTCTGGCAGTTCTTCCAGAACTCCTGTCAGGGCGCGATCCACTCCATCGTGGGCAACGGTGACCTGGTCAAGAAGGTGTACTTCCCGCGCGAGGTGCTGCCGCTGTCGCACGTGTTCAGCCAGCTCGCCCACCTGCTGCTCGCCCTGCTCGTGGTCAGCCCGTACCTGATCGCCACGCGCGGCTGGACGGTGCTCACCCACCTGCCGGCGACCCTCCTCGCCATCGCGTTGCTGACGCTGTTCACGGCGGGCGTGGCCATGCTGCTCGCGGGCGTCAACGTCATCTTCCGCGACCTGCAGGAGCTGTTCGTCGTCCTCTACCTCGTCTGGTTCTACACCACGCCGGTGCTCTACCCGTTGGCGTTGGTCGAGGCCGAGCTCGCCGGACACCCGCTGGCGTGGATCGGCACGCTGCTGCGCATCAACCCGATGACCTGGTTCGTCGAGGCCTTCCGCGCCCCTCTGTACGGGGACGTGGTCGTCACCGGCGGGACCGGGGCGCCGGTCGCCTCGATGCTGCCGACCTGGCCGTCGCTCGGGACCGTGGCGATCCTGTTCGGCTGGGCGATCGGTGCGCTCGTGGTCGGCTACGCGGTGTTCCTGCGTCGCGCCCGGACCTTCGCGAAGGAGGTCTGATGCCGGACCGCGACCCGAGGTTCCTGCCGTCGAGCATCGGCGGCCTGCGTGACCGCTTCGCCGGTGCGCTCGATCCGTCGCAGCCGGCCATCGTCGTCGACGGGGTGACCGAGACCTTCCGGCTGTTCCACGAGCGTCCGACCGGCCTCAAGGAACGGCTGGCTCGCATGCGCCGGTCGAGCTACACCGACTTCAACGCCCTCGAGGACGTCTCGTTCGCGATCGCGCACGGCGAGTCCGTCGCCGTCATCGGGCACAACGGGTCGGGCAAGTCCACCCTGCTCAAGATCCTGGCGCGGATCCTGCCGCCCGACCGGGGCGTGGCGGTCACCAACGGCCGGGTCGCGTCGCTGCTCGAGCTCGGTGCCGGCTTCCACGGTGACCTGTCGGGCCGCGAGAACATCTACCTCAACGGTGCCATCCTCGGCCTCTCACGGGCGGAGATCGACGAACGTTTCGACGAGATCGTCGACGTGGCGGGGATCCGGCCGTTGCTCGACACGGCGGTGCGCACCTACTCCTCGGGGCTGTACGTCCGGCTCGGGTTCGCGATCGCCGTGACCGTGGACCCCGACATCCTCCTGGTCGACGAGGTCCTGGCCGTCGGTGACGCGGAGTTCCAGGACCGCAGCCTCGAGCGCATGAAACGCTTCCGCGACGAAGGCAAGACCTTCGTGCTCGTCAGCCACGACCTCGACGCGGTGCGCGAGATGTGCGACCGAGCGATCGTGCTCGACCGTGGTCGGGTCGTGTTCGACGGCAGCGTCACCGAAGGCGTGGAGCTGTACCGCCAACGGGTCGCGAGCGCGTCGGCGCCGCGCCCACCGTCCCGGACCTCGCGACGGGTCCGGGTCGAGGACGTCTTCCTGCTCGACGCCGGTGGCGAGCCGGTCACCGAGGTGTCCCCGTCCGCCGCGGTCAACCTCCGCGTGCGGTTGCGAGCGCTCGAGGATCTCGAGGCGTGCGGGCTCGGGATCACCGTCAGCCGCGGCGACGGGACCCACCTCTACGAGCTGCACACCACCTGGCAGGGCATCAGCATCGGCCCGCTCGCCGCCGAACAGGACGCGACCGTCGACGTGCGTCTGGCGGCGCGGCTGCTCGCCGGGCACTTCTCGATCGCGGTGTCGGTGACCGACCCGACCGCCCGAGAGACCTGGGCGGTCGTCGCCGAGGCGGCACGGTTCGCGGTCCGGCCGGCCCCCGGCGGTGCGGGCCTGGTCGACCTCGACGGCTCGGTCGCGGTGACCGAGGGGCCGGTCCGCCGCCTCGGGGACGCGACCACGACCGGTCCCATCCCGCTCGCCCGGATCGAACGGCGGCGCCGCAGCGGTGCCTGAACCGCCGCCGACCCCCGCGCCTCCGCCACCGGTCCCGGTGCCCGCCGTCCGTCGCGTCGCGGCGGTGGTGGTCAGCTGGCGGCAGGCCGAGCAGCTCGAGGACTGCCTCGCCGCCCTGGACGCACAGGAGGCACCCGTCGACCTCGAGGTGGTGGTCGTCGACAACGACTCGGGTGACGGCAGCCTCGACGTGCTGCGTCGTGCGGCGACGGGGCCGCGTCGGCACCCGCTGACGGTGGTCGCCAACCCGCGCAACCGCGGGTTCGCGGGCGGGGTCCACGACGCGATGGCGGCGACGGTCACCGCTCCGGACGCGTTCTGGTCGGTCAACGTGGACTGCGTCCCGGCGGCGGACCACCTCGCGCGTCTGGTCGCGGTGCTCGACGCGGATCCGGGGTGCGCAGCCGTCCAGGGCCGGCTCGAACGCACCGAGCCTGCTCCCGACGGCAGCGTCGTCGTCGACTCGACGGGCGTCGTGGCCACCCGTGCCCGCCTGTTCCGTGACCGCGACGGCGGCCGCCCCGGACGCGAGGTGTCCCGCCCCGCCGGCGAGGTGTTCGGCGTGACGGGTGCGTGTTCGTTGCTGCGTGGTGCGGCGCTCGAGGACGTCCGCTGGCGCGACGGCCAGGTCCTGACCGAGGACCTGTTCGCCTACTTCGACGACGTCGACCTCGCCTGGCGCCTGCAACGGTTCGGGTGGCGGTGCCGCCACGAACCGGCCGCCGTCGCCCGGCACGAGCGGGGCGGGGCGGGGCCGCGACGCAGCGCCTTCGTCGAGGAGCTGAACGCGGCGAACCGGCTGCTCACCGTCGCCACCCACGACACGTGGGCGAGCCTCGGCCGGTCGCTGCCGCTGGTCGCGGTGACCACGGCGCTCAAGCTCGCCGAGCTGCTGGTGACCGTGCCGAGCGCGTTCCGGCCGACCGTTCGGCGGCTGTGGCGGGGCTGGCGCGCGGCGCGGCGCCGTCACGCCGAGCTCGAGGCCCGAGCCCGGGTCCCCGCCGCGACCGTCGTCGACCGCTGGTTCGAACCGTTCGCCTGGGTGCCCTGGGTCCGCACGTGGTGGGACCGCGTGCGCGGCCGCCTGCCAGGTGTCCCCGGTGGCGGACGGCCCCCGCGTCGCTAGCCCTCGTCGGTCGCGTCCTCGTCGGCGG
>CAYSTY010000024.1:6043-16751 GCA_964433685.1 uncultured Actinomycetota bacterium
GGTGGCGGACGGCCCCCGCGTCGCTAGCCCTCGTCGGTCGCGTCCTCGTCGGCGGGCGCGTCCTCGTCGGTCGCGTCCTCGTCGGCGGGTGCGTCCTGGTCGGTCGCGTCCTCGTCGGTCGCGTCCGATGCGTCGGCGGCCTCGCCCTCGGCGTCGGGCACCATCGGCTCCTCGTCGTCCGGGTCGAGCGGCGCCTCGGCGTCCGTCGTGTCGTCGAGCTCCTGGTCGGAGAAGTCGAGCGCCTGTTCCGGGTAGGGCGCGAAGGTGCGTTCCGGGCCGATGCCGCGGGTACCGAAGTGGCTGGCCACGAAGGCGTTGGCGACCGTCTCGTCGAACTCGTCGCAGTCCATCGCGGTACCCCAGGCACGGAACGCGATCGCCTTCCCGGAGCTGATCCCCGGCTCCTCGTACGGCGCGGACAGCACGGCGGCGCCGGAACGGGTGGCGGTGTCCCCGAACCCGTTCACGTTCAGGACCTCGGCCCAGCTGGCGATCTCGCCGGCGTCGACCGTCGCCGGGTCGTGCCAGACGATGATCGCGCCGTGCTCGAGGTTGTGCGTGCTGGAGCGCTCGTCGACCTGCCGGCTGAACCCGTCGAGCACCGGCGGCGCGGTCTGGACGGTGTGGGGTCCGGAGTGGGTCGGGCGGATGTCGGGGTAGATCGTGTCCGGCTCCGGCGCGCTGGCCGGTTCGAAGTGGTACGCCTCGGGCAGCGGCTCGCGTTCGACGAGGACCTCGCAACCGGCCGCTTCCTGCGCCGTCGCGGCGTCCTCGGCGCTGACGAGGATGGCATCGTCGAGCGCCGCCGGGTCGGGACGCACCGCCTGGAAGACGAAGGTGCCGATCACGGCCGCGACGACGACGCTGATCGCGGCGTTGCGCACCCGGTCGCGCTTGGCCTTGGCCGCCGCCTCGGCCTCCTTGCGCTTGCGCTCCTCGCGCGACGCGGCGCGGCGTTCCTTGTTGGTCAGACGTTCACGCTCGGCCACCGCAGGTACCTCGTCGTCGCGCAGGCAGGGAGGCGGGAGCGTAGCGACGGCGGTGAGGTGCTCCTCACCTCGGCGGCACGATCGATGTCGCCGTCCCGACGCGACGTTCAGCGGTCGAGGAGCAGCTCGTCCACGTCGACCGGCGGACGGGGGCGTGGTGGGGGGCCGTCCGCTGCCGGGTAGCCGACGGCGACGGCACCGAGCGGTTGCCAGGTGGCTGGCAGGTCGAGCTCGGTGCGGACGGTGTCGGGGCAGAACACGGTGGAGGAGATCCACGCAGCGCCGATGCCGTGGGCGGCCAGCACCACCTGCAGGTTCTGGAGGGCCGCGCCGCCCGAGAGCACGAACAGGTCGCGCTCCGCCCCCGTGCGACGCACGTCGGGGTAGCGGTGCGCCCCGTCGAGCGTGACGAACGGCACCAGCAGCGTCGGCGCGGCGCGCAGCACCGCGTCGGAGCGTGCGATCCGCCGCTCGATGACCGCGTCGGGCGTCCCGTCCCCGGCGAGGTCCTGCCGCCAGCGCACCGCCATCGCGTCGAGCAGCCGTGCCCGGGTCGTCGGGCGCAGGCGCAGCACCCGCCACGGCCGGGTGTGGTGCGGCGCGGGTGCCGTCGCGGCCGCCGCCACGGCGGCGCGGACGGGACCGTCGGGGACGGGACGGGCGGGGTCGAAGGTGCGCACGGTCCGGCGACCGGTCACGACCGCTTCGGCGGCGGTCGGACCGCCGGCGCGGAACAGGTCGCGGTCGGGGGAGCGGACCAGGTCCTGGCCGGTCCCGGGCGGTCCCGCCGGGGGCAGACCGCGCAGGAGCACGAACGGTGTCCCGCTCGCCTTGCTCCGCACCAGGTCGGCGGCGCCGGCCATCTCGTCCGCGATCGCGGCCTCGGTGACGTCGAGCGGGGTGCCGTCGAGGTCGACCTGCCCGCGCTCGTCGCGGATCGCGGCCACCCCGGCGACGCCGAGGGCGACCTCGGTCTGTCCGAGCCGCCACGGGCGTCCGAACGTGTCGGTGACCACGATGCCGACGTCCACGCCGAGGCGCTCGTGCACCGTCGCGCGCACCCGGGCGGCCGATGCGTCCGGATCGCTCGGGAGCAACAGGGCGCGGGCGCGTCCGTCCGCACCGGGCGGCACGTTGGAGGCGTCGACACCGCCGTTCGCGCTGACGAACCCGTGGACGGTCTCGGTCACGAGTACCTCGGGCGTGTCGGCCACGACCCGTGCGGCAGCGTCGCGCGCGAGCTGTCGCCGCGCCTCCCTGGGGTCGGCCGCGGCGGGCAGGTCCACGACGGCGTCCTCGACCAGGCTCACCACCTTCGAGGCGATGCAGACCACGTCGCCGTGCCGGAGCTCGACACCGGCGGCCACGGTCGCGTCCAGGAGCGCGGCGGTGAGGTCGTCGCCCGGGCCGAAGCGGCGCGGCGTCGGCAGCGGCACGACCTCGAGGTTGGCGCTCACCGGTCACCCCCGACATCGCTCCCGACCTCGAGGCAGACCCGGGCGAGCTCGGCCGCGACCGTCGGGTCGTCCATCATCGTGTCGGTGGCGCGCGCCACCAGGCCGAGCTCGTGCAGCGCACCGAGCACGTCGTCGTCACGCGTGTCCACGACCCACCCGTCGAGGATCCCACCGGTCGCGCGCGGGCCGTAGTGGCGGGCGACGCCCAGCGCCGACACCTCCGCACCCACGGCCGGCAGCAGGCGGTGTGCCATCCCACGCACCACCTCACCCCCGATGATGGGGGACACGCCGACCACCGGCGCGGGGGTCTGGTGCAGCGCCTCGCGAACGCCGGGCACGGCCAGGATCGTCCCGACCGACACCACCGGGTTCGACGGTGCGACGAACACCGCATCCGCGTCGAGCAGCGCCTCGACCACGCCCGGGCCGGCGGTCGCCCGATCGGCGCCCGCGAGCACGACGTGGCTGACCTCGGGCGCGGCCCGCTCGCGGACCCAGTACTCCTGGAAGTGCAGGTCGCGACCGTCGACGGTGACGATGCGGGTCTCCACCGGGTCGTCGGTGGCCGGTAGCAGCCGCACCTCGACGTCGAAGGCGTCGCGGACCTCATCGGTGACCACCGACAGGGGAACCCCGTCGCGCAGGCGGCTGGTGCGGTGCAGGTGCACGCCGAGGTCGCGGTCGCCGAGGGTGAACCACGGGTCGTGGCCGAGGCGCGCCAGCTCGGCCGCGACGGTGTGGGTCTCGTCGGCGCGGCCCCACTGCTGTTCGGGGTGCACGACCCCGCCGAGCCAGTAGGTGATCGAGTCGAGGTCGGGGCAGATCCGCAGACCGAGGTGGGTCAGGTCGTCGCCGACGTTGACGACGGCCACCACCTCGCCGGGTGGGACCACCTGGGTCAGGCCGCGCAGGAAGCGCGCCGCCCCGACACCGCCGGCCAGCACCGCGTACACCACCGCTCCTCGTCGTCGTCGGCGCGCACCCTACGGCGCCGCGGCGACCACCCCCGCGGTCGGCCCGCGCCTACGGTGCCCGACGCTCGTCCGTTCGCCCGAGGTCAGGAGCGTCACCGTGCTGCACGACCGTGTCGCCGTGACCGAGGCCGCGCTCGACGCCCTCCTGGCCGACGGTGCCATCGAGGCGACGGCGCCGCGCCTCGCTCCCGACGACCCCCTGACCCCCACGACGACGCTGACCGCCGGGGCTGCGGTCGCGCTGTTCACCGACCAGGTCACCTCGCGGTGCCTCGACATCGCCGGGCGACGCCTGAAGGCCACCGGTCGGGGTTACTACACGATCGCGAGCGCCGGTCACGAGGACGACGCGGTCGTGGGCGCCCTGCTCCGGCCGACCGACCCGTGCTTCCTGCACTACCGCTCGGGTGGTTTCGTGGCCGCCAGGGCGCGTCACGCACCGACGCGCGACGTGGTGGCGGACACCCTGGCGAGCTTCCGTGCCGCCGCCGACGATCCCGCCTCGGGTGGTCGGCACAAGGTCTGGGGCACCCCGGACACCTGGGTGATCCCGCAGACCTCCACCATCGCGTCGCACCTACCGAAGGCCGTCGGAGCCGCGTTCTCGATCGGTCGTGCCCGTCGCCTCGGCGGCGCGCTACCGGTGCCCGAGGACAGCATCGTGCTGTGCTCGTTCGGCGACGCGTCCGCCAACCACGCGACCGCCCTCAGCGGCATCAACGCGGCCCGCTACGCCCGCCGCCGCGGCAACCCGGTCCCCATCGTGTTCCTGTGCGAGGACAACGGCATCGGCATCTCGGTGGACACGCCGTCGCGCTGGATCGCCGACAGCTTCGGACACCTGCCCGGTCTGCACTACGTCCACGCCGCGGGGTCGTTGGACGCCATCTGGGACGCGACCGCGGAGGCCATCGACCGCTGCCGGACCCGCCGCACGCCGGTGTTCCTCCACCTCGACACCGTCCGGCTGTGGGGGCACGCCGGCAGCGACGTCGAGCACGGCTACCGCGACCTCGCCGCCATCGAGGCCGCGGAGGCACGCGACCCGCTGCTGCGGACCGCTCGGCAACTGGTGATCTCCGGCGCCGCCACGGCGGCGCAGCTGCGCGCCATCGTCGCCGAGGTCCGGGACCGGGTCGCCGCGCAGGTGCCGGCTGCCGGGCGTCGCCGGCAGCTCGCCGACCTGGACGAGGTGGTCGCACCGCTGACCCCGGGGGACGACGCGTCCGGGCTGGCCGCCACCCGTGCGGCGGTCGCCGCGGTGGTGCCCGACCCCGCGGCACGGAGGCGGGTGTTCGGTGACACGCTGCCGGAGGACGCCACCACGGCGGGACGGCGTACCCTCGCTGCCCACCTCGGAGCCGCCCTGCACGACGAGCTGCTGCGCCGACCCGAGACGCTCCTGTTCGGCCAGGACGTGGCCCGCAAGGGCGGGGTCTACGGCGTCACGCGGGGCTTGCAGACCAGCTTCGGTCAGGGCCGCGTGTTCGACACGTTGCTCGACGAGACCACGATCCTCGGTGTGGCGCAGGGCGCGGGTCTGATGGGGCAGCTGCCGATCCCGGAGATCCAGTACCTCGCCTACCTGCACAACGCCCTCGACCAGCTCCGCGGCGAGGCGTGCTCGACCTCCTTCTTCTCCGACGGTCGCTACCGCACACCGATGGTCGTCCGCATCGCCGGGCTCGCCTACCAGAAGGGCTTCGGCGGCCACTTCCACAACGACGACGCCATCGGCGCCCTGCGCGACATCCCGGGGCTGACCATCGCGGTCCCCTCACGTGGCGACGACGCGGTGCGGATGCTCCGCGGCTGCCTCGCCCTGGCCGCCACCCACGGCCGCGTCGTCGTCTTCCTCGAACCCATCGCCCTCTACCACGAACGCGACCTGTACGCGCCCGGCGACGACGCCTGGCTCACCGACCACCCGACGCTCGACGAGGTGTGCCTACCGGGCGAGGTCGGGGTGTGGCACGAGGACGCCACCGACGTGCTGCTGGTCACCTACGGCAACGGGGTCCGGATGTCGCTGCGCGCCGCACGCCGTCTGGCGGCCGAAGGCGTCGCGTGCCGCGTCCTCGACCTGCGCTGGATCGCCCCCTTGCCCGAGGAAGCGGTCGCCGAGCACGCCCGCGCCTGTGGCGCCGTCGTGGTGGTCGACGAGTGTCGGCGCACCGGCGGCGGCATCGCCGACGCGGTCGTGGCGGGGCTGGCCGAACGGGACCTCCCCGTGCCCCTGCGCAGCGTGCGTGCGGCCGACAGTTACGTGCCGCTCGGACCGGCCGCCGACCTCGTGCTCGTGCAGGAGGATGACGTCGTCGCGGCGGCGCGAGACGCTGCTCGGGTTGGCGTCCCGCCACCGGGTCGTGTACCCACCGCCTGAGCCGCGGCCGGTGCAGGTGCCCCTCGGACCGTCGTGGCGGGGAGCAGGTATGACGCAGCCGCCGGTCGCGCCGGGTGAACCGGGTCGTGATGTGCTCGCACGTCTGCGGCCGCGGGCGTTGCATCGGGCCGAGGAGGGTCGGTCGTTGGGGCGTGATGAGGTCGCGGCGTTGTTGACCTGTCGGGGGGGCGATCTGGATCGGTTGTTGGCGGTGGCGTCGGGGGTGCGTGATCGGGCGCCGTGGTTCGGCGAGGGGGGGTGGGGGCGGACGGCGGATGGTGGGCGGCGGGTGACGTACTCGCGGAAGGTGTTCGTGCCGTTGACCCACCTGTGTCGGGATACGTGTGGGTACTGCACGTTCGCGTGGCCGCCGAAGGGGGATGTGCCGGCGTTCTTGTCCCCGGATGCGGTGGTGGACATCGCCCGCAGGGGTCAGGAGGCGGGGTGCACCGAGGTGTTGTTCACGTTGGGGGACAAGCCGGAGTTGCGGTACCCGGCGGCGCGGGAGTGGTTGGACGCGCGGGGGTACGACTCCACGTTGGCGTACTTGCGTGCGGTGGCGATCCAGGTGATCGAGGCGACGGGGTTGTTGCCGCATCTGAACCCGGGGGTGATGAGTTGGACCGAGTTGGCGACCTTGAAGCCGGTGAGCGCGTCGATGGGGATGATGCTGGAGTCGACCTCGCGGCGGTTGCTGGGTAAGGGGCAGGCGCACTGGAACTCGCCGGACAAGGATCCGCAGGTGCGGTTGCGGACCTTGGAGGACGCGGGGCGTCTGTCGGTGCCGTTCACCTCGGGGGTGTTGATCGGGATCGGTGAGTCGTTGCCGGAGCGGGCCGACACCCTCCTCGCGTTGCGTGGTAGTCAGCGGCGGTACGGGCACCTGCAGGAGGTGATCGTCCAGAACTTCCGGGCCAAGGCGGACACCGCGATGCGGGCCGCGCCCGAACCGTCGTTCGAGGACATGCTCGCGAGCGTGGCGACGGCGCGGGTGGTGCTGGGTCCGATGGTGCATCTGCAGGCGCCACCGAACCTGTCGCCGGGCACGTACGGGGACATCCTGCGGGCGGGGATCGATGATTGGGGTGGGGTGTCACCGGTCACGCCCGATCACGTCAACCCCGAGGCGCCCTGGCCCCACGTCGACGAGCTCGCGCGTCGGACCGCGGAGCATGGTTTCGAGCTGACCGCACGTCTGCCGATCTACCCCGAGTGGGTCGTCGAGCCTGACCCGTGGTTGGCGGGGCGGATGCGCGCGCCGGTCGCGGCGCTCGCTGGTCCCGATGGGCTCGCGCGACCCGATGTGCGTCCGGTGGGGCAGAGCTGGCAGGACCCCGAGGTGGAGGCGACCACGTTCACCGAGGCGATGGCCGCGGTGGTGTCGGGCGATGAGGCGGGCGGGTCGGCCGCTGATGGACGTAACGCCCGGTCCGCGCAGGGCGAGGATGGGCTGCACCGGGCGGTGTACGGCGATCTGCACCAGATCGCTGATGGTGTCCTGGCCGCGAACGCCCCGCGGGTGGAGGGTCCGGCGCGGACCGCGATCCGGCGGGATGTGGCGGCCGCGTTGGCGGCCGCGCAGCGTGGGGTGGTGCTCGACGACACCGATGCGTTGCTGTTGCTGGACACGACCGGGGTGGAGCTCGAGGCGCTCGCAGCGGCGGCTGATGAGGTCCGTGCCGAGGCGGTGGGGGACACGGTGACCTACGTGGTCAACCGCAACCTCAACTTCACCAACGTGTGTTACACCGGGTGCCGGTTCTGCGCGTTCGCGCAGCGTCGGGACGACCCGGACGCCTACACCCTGTCGTTGACCGAGATCGCCGACCGGGTCGAACAGGCGTGGCAGGCGGGTGCGACCGAGGTGTGCATGCAGGGCGGGATCCACCCCGACCTGCCCGGTGACTACTACTTCGACGTGCTCGACACCGTGCTGGCACGGGTGCCCGACATCCACGTGCACGCGTTCAGTCCCATGGAGGTGGTCAACGGGGCCACCCGGATGGGCATCTCGGTGCGCGAATGGCTCACCGAGGCCAAGCGGCGCGGGCTCGGGTCGATCCCGGGGACCGCGGCCGAGATCCTCGACGACGAGGTCCGTTGGGTGTTGACCAAGGGCAAGCTGCCCGCGGCGCAGTGGATCGAGGTCATCACCACCGCCCACCACATCGGGCTGCCCACGACCTCCACGATGATGTACGGCCACGTCGACCAGCCCCACCACTGGGTCGCGCACATCAAGCTGCTCCGCACGATCCAGGAGGACACCGGCGGGTTCACCGAGTTCGTCCCGCTCCCGTTCGTGCACCAACTCGCCCCGATCTACCTCGCGGGGGTGGCCCGCCCGGGCGCGTCGTTCGAGGACTCCCGACGCGTGCACGCGCTCGCCCGGCTGCTGCTCCAAGGCGCGATCGACAACCTGCAGCTGTCCTGGGTCAAGCTCGGGATCGAACGCGCCGCCACCCTGCTCGCGGGCGGGTGCAACGACCTCGGCGGCACCCTCATGGAGGAGACCATCTCCCGCATGGCCGGCGCCGACCACGGCATCGCCCAGACCCCACAAGCCCTCCGCGCCGTCGCCACCACCGCCGGCCGCCCCGTCGCCGAACGCACCACCCTCTACCACCCCGCCCCCGCGCGGGCCTGACCCCGGTCCGTGCCACGGCCGCCCCGCGACCTCGTCGCGGGGCGGCGTCGTGGGCGTCCCGTGGGGTCCGTCGTGGGTGCCCGGTGGGGCGTCGCGGAGCCGGCCGGCCGGGTCTCGTACAGGTTGCTGCGGTGCTGTCGGCAGGAACCCCTACAGAACACTTGACAAGAACCTGTACAAGATGGTTGCATCCGCAGCGAACCCGCCCGCTGAGGAGCTCCCGATGGCCGCCGCACCGCTCGCGCTCGACCTTCCCACCGTCCCGCACCGTCGTCCGGCGGTCGACACGACCAGCGAGCAGCTGTTGACCGCGGCCGGGACGGGGGACCGCGCTGCCTTCGCGCTGCTCTACGACCGCGTCGCCCCCCAGGTCCTCGGGGTGGCGCTCCGTGTGCTGCGTGACCGCTCCATCGCCGAGGAGGTGACCCAGGAGGTGCTGGTCGAGGTCTGGCGCAAGGCCGACCGCTTCGACGCGGAGCGCGGCAGCGCCAGCGGGTGGATCACCACGCTCGCCCACCGCCGGGCCGTCGACCGCGTCCGCAGCGAGCAGGCCGCGAGGAACCGCGACGACCGGGTCGCACGGCGTGACCAGCAGCAGGACGTCGACCTGGTCGCCGACGAGGTCCAGGTCCGGCTCGACCACTGGCAGGTCCGTCAGGCTCTGGCGCAGCTGACCGAACGCCAGCGCGAGGCGATCGAGCTGGCCTACTTCGGCGGCCACACCTACCGCGACGTCGCGGACGTGCTCGGGATCCCGGAGGGCACCGCCAAGTCGCGCCTGCGCGACGGGTTGCTCCGCCTGCGCGACGCGCTCGAGGGCTTGGTCTGACCGGCGCCGACCGACCGGCGCGTGCCGTGCGCTGCGCGCCTGACCACCACCCGTGGGGGCGTCCACGGCCGTCCGACCACTACCGGTGGGGTCGCACCGCTTGACCTGGCCGCTCCTGGGGCCCAAGATGCCACCCGTGTAGTTCCAAGGTTGTCGACCGGCGACCGGGACCACGGCGAGGAGCGGTTGGTGGGAGCGATCATCGCGGAGCTGTCGTCGAAGCTGGCCTTCGACGCAGCCGACGAGCGCACCTGGATGCTCGAGGCCAAGTGCCTGGACGCCGATCCCGAGGCGTTCTTCCCCGAGAAGGGTGGGTCGACGCGGGAGGCCAAGCGCATCTGCGGCGCCTGCCCCGTGCGCGGCGACTGCCTCGACTACGCGCTCAGCAACGACGAACGCTTCGGGATCTGGGGCGGGTTGTCCGAGCGGGAACGCCGTCGCGCGAAGCGTTTCACCGCCTGAGTCTCCCCCCGCGGCGCGCCCCGGGGTCCCCCTGCGACGCCGCTGGCGCCGACGGGACGCGGGGAGCGACGTGGTACGTTCCTCGCGTTCCGAGCCGGGACGGCGAGACGTCCACGCCACCCGGTCTCCACCCCCTCGCACGGCTCCCCGACGCTCGCTGCCGATCGCGGCCCGCCGTGCCGCGACCCGTGCCCCCGCGAGGAGGATCGCACCCAGGTGTCGGTCTCTGAGCCACCCCTCGTCGATGCGCCCGCGTCGACCGATGCTGAGCGCGACGACCTCGGTGCCCTCGCCGAGGACCAGCCGGTCCCGCAGGCCGCACCGCGGCCGCCGTCCTCGACCCGCGTCCTGGCCATCCTCGTCGCCCACGACGGCGAGCCCTACCTCGCGCGGACGCTGCGTTCGCTGGCCGACCAGACCCACCCTCACCTCGAGGTGCTCGGCGTCGACAACGGTTCCAACGACGGCACCCGGGTCCTGCTCCAGGACGCGCTCGGTGCCGACCAGGTGCTGGTGGCCGACCGCGACCTCGGGTTCGCGGCGGCCGTCTCGATGGCGCTCGACGCCCGGGCCGCGGACGTCGCGCCGTACGTGCTGCTCGTCCACGACGACCTCGCGCTCGCCCCGGACGCGGTGGCCGAACTCGTGGCCGCGCTCGACGACGATCCGCGTCTGGCGATCGTGGGGCCCAAGCTGCTCGACTGGGAGGACCCGTCGCGGCTGCAGTCGGTCGGCTGGACGGTCGACCTGACCGGTCGGGCCGACTCCGGGGTCGACGAGAACGAGCTCGACCAGGGCCAACGCGACGTCGACCGTCGCACCCTGTACGTGTCGACCGCCGGGATGATGCTCCGCCGTGAGGTGTTCGACCGGCTCGGACGCTTCGACCGACGCTTCCACCTGTTCCGCGACGACCTCGACCTGTGCTGGCGGACCTGGCTGGCCGGCCACGACGTCGAGGTGG
>CAYSTY010000025.1:0-16161 GCA_964433685.1 uncultured Actinomycetota bacterium
TCGGCGATCGCGTCCTCGAGGTGGTCGATCAGCCGCTGCACCCGCGGCAGGGCGGCGCGGTCCGCGGTGATCCCGAACTCGAGGTTGCCGGCGTAGCTGACCAGGGTGATGTTCAGCGCGTAGCCGTCCGCGACCGCCGACAGCGGGTACATCCCCGACAGCGCGGCACCGTTCCAGTACAGCCGCTCCCGCGGACCGGGCACGTTCGACACGATCACGTTGAACAGCGGCCGCCTCGCCGACCCGACGCGCACCAGTTGACCGGCCGCGAGGGGGGTCAGCAGCAGGGCGGCGTACTCGATCAGCTGCACCTGGCTCATCCCGGCGAGGCGCGCCTTGCCGGCCTGCATCGACGCCTTGACCTTCTCGAGGCGCTCCACCGGCGCGGCGACGTCGGTGGCGAGGGACGCGAGCATCATCGACACCGCGTTGCCGGTCGCGCCGTCGTCGCCGTCCGGCCGGATCGACACCGGCACGAACGCGATCAGCGGGTCGTCGGGCAGCGCGTCGTGGCTGTCGAGGTAGGCCCGCAGCGCGCCGCCACAGACCGCCAGCACGACGTCGTTCACGGTCGCGTCGAAGCGGGTCGCGATCGCCCGGAACCGCTCGATCGCGTACGACTGTGCCACGATCCGCCGGGCCGAGGTCAGCCGCTGGTTGAGCAGGGACCGCGGTGCCGCGTACGGCACCACCTCGCCACCGCCGGCGGCTCCGGCGACCACCTGGGCGCCGAGCTTGGCGACGGTCGTGGCCGCGCCGAGGCCCTCACGGATCCCGGTGGCGACCAGTTCGACGGCCTGCGTCACGAGGGTCGTGTCGGGCTCGCCCCGCGGACGGCGCGGTCGCGGTGGCGCCGACCAGGGCGCCGGCATGTCCCGCTGGTCCGGGTCGGTCGTCAGCGCGTTGGTCAGCTGGCGCATCGCACCCACACCGTCGATCATCGCGTGGTGGATCTTGTTGTAGAGCGCGATCCGGCCGCCCTCGACACCTTCGATCAGGACCGCCTCCCACAGCGGCCGGTGACGGTCGAGCAGGCTGCCGTGCTGCTGGGAGACGTAGGCCAGCAGCTCGCGGATGCGGCCGGGCGCCGGCAGGGCGACGTGACGCACGTGGTGTTCGAGGTCGGGTTCGTCGGGTACCCAACGGAACCGTCCGGCGCGGCCGTACGGGCGCGCGAGCCGTTGGTCGAACGGCGGCTGCACCGGGTGGCCGCCGTCACGCATCGCGGTGCGGACGTCGGCCGGTGTCAGCCCGTCGGGCAGGTCGAACAGCAACAGCCCCCCGACGTGGAAGGGCCGCTCCCGGTTCTCACCGAGGAGCCAGATGATGTCCGCCAACCCGAGTCCACCCACGCACCGCTCCCTCCGCGCCCCCACCAGGCGTACCGACCGGTGTCTAGCAGGCGGTCGGTCGTCGAGGTAGCGCGGCGCGGACACCACCGTCGGCGTGCCGGGACGCGGACCGGGCCGTCACCCGACGCGGCGGCCGAGACCGACCACCCAGGGTCGGCGACGGTCGACGATCGGATCGGGGCGGACCTCGACGCTCACGTCGGTGAGGCCGTGGGAGGTCATCAACGCCTCGACCTCGGTCTCGACGGCCGCCGAGACGTAGACCCGACCGAGCACCGGGTCGTCGACCGGTTCGAGGTCGGCGTCACCGCGCAGGCACGAGAAGTACACCGGCCCCGACGCGAGGAAGGTCAGCAGGTGCGCGAAGGTGGGTCGCCACGCCGAGCGGGGCAGGTGGGTGAACGCCGACGACAGCCACAGTCCGCCGAACGAGCGCGGTCGGAACGGCGGGTCGTCCAGCGGTGCACGGACGAGCGGGTGACGCGGCAGCAGCATCCGGGCTTCGGCGAGCGCGCCGGCGGACAGGTCGAGGCCGACCGGGTGCACCCCCCCGTCGCGCAGCAGGCGCAGGTCGTTGGCCGGTCCACACGCCGCGTCCAGCACCAGGCTGTCGCGCTGCGCCCACGCGGTGAAGCGTCGCACGTCGGCCACGGGTCGACGTAGCCGCAGCGACGCCTGGTAGGCCCCGGCGTGCCGGTCGTAGGCGGCCACGGTCGCGAGGGTTCGCTCGTCGAGCACGGCACGTTCGTTGCGGCTCAGCGCGGCCCTCCCCACGTGGAACATCGCTCGAGACTACGCGTCGAGCACGTCGTCCGGGTCGGCCACCAGCTGCAGGGACGTGTCGAGCCCGGTGACCTCGAACACGTGCCGCACGCGGTCGTTGGTCACGACCACCGCCAGCTCACCCCCGTGGGAGGCCGCGCGCTTGCGGGCACCGACCAGCACCCCGAGCCCGAACGAGTCGATCAGCTCCACCTCCCGCAGGTCCACCAACACCCGGGCATCGCCCCCGAACTGCACCTCCTGGAGGGTCTGGCGCAGCGCCGGAGCGGACGCGACGTCGATGACGCCGCGGACGGCCAGGATGCACCACCCTCGCTCGTCCCGCCGCTGCACACGCATCGGTCCCACGCTCGTCCACCTCCGGTCGTCCGGCGGCGGGGACCGTAGCGGGGCTCCAGTACCGTCCGGCAGCCACGACCAGGAGGGGACGGCCGCGGACCCACGTGACGTGCTCGAACTGCTCGGTGCGAGCGCTGCCTCCGAACGTGGCATCGGCCGTGCGGACGTCGATGCCGCGGGCCCACCCGACGAGCTGCTGACCCACGTCGCCCACCTGCCGGCGCGCCGCGGCGACGTGGTCGACCTGCCCGACGACCTCCCGGCCGCGCTGGTGGCGCGGCTGGAACGCGCCGGCGTGCGGGGCCTGTGGTCCCACCAGCGGGACGCACGCGACCGGGTCCGCGCCGGCGAGCACGTCGTGGTCGCCACGGGCACCGCGTCCGGCAAGTCGCTGTGCTACCAGCTGCCCATCGCCGAGCACCTGCTGACCGACGACCGCGCGGTGGCGCTCTACCTCGCCCCGACCAAGGCGCTCGCCCGCGACCAGCTGCGCGCGATCCGGGCCTGGACGCTGCCGCAGCTGCGTGCCGCGGTCGTCGACGGGGACACCGGGGCCGCGGAACGCGACGCGATCCGCCGCACCGCCAACTGGGTGCTGACCAACCCCGATCTCCTGCACCACAGCTTGCTGCCCGACCACCGGCGGTGGGGTGACCTGCTGCACCGGCTGGCGTTCGTCGTGGTCGACGAGGCGCACGTCTCCCGCGGCGTGTTCGGCAGCCACGTCGCGCTGATCCTGCGGCGGCTGCGGCGGATGGCGGAGCGCTACGGCGCCGACCCGACGTTCGTGCTGACCTCGGCCACCATCGGCAACCCGGCCGAGCACGCCAGCGCCCTGACCGGCCTCGACGTCCACGCCGTCGTCCGCGACGGGTCACCTCGCGGTCCCCTCGACGTCGGTCTGTGGCAGCCGCCGTTCGACGACGAGACCCGCACCTCCCGACGCTCGATGCTGCGCGAGACGGCCGACCTGCTCGCCGGGTTCGTCGCCGCGGACGTGCAGACGCTGGTGTTCACCCGCAGCCGGAAGGGCACCGAGGTGGTGGCGGTCGCGGCCAAGGAACGGCTCGCCGACGCGGTCGACGGGGACGGCGCGCCGCTCGCCGAACGCGTCGCCGCGTACCGCGCCGGGTACCTGCCGGAGGAGCGACGCCAGCTCGAGGAGGACCTGCGCAGCGGACGGCTGCGCGGTGTCGCCGCGACCGAGGCGCTCGAGCTCGGCATCGACGTGGCCGGACTCGATGCGGTGGTGCTCGGCGGGTGGCCGGGCACGTTCGCGTCGTTCTGGCAGCGGCTCGGTCGGGCCGGACGCTCCGGTGGCGCCGCCGCGGGCGTGCTGGTCGCGCAGGAGGACCCGCTCGACCACTGGCTGGTCACCCACCCCGACGAGCTGCTGACCCGGTCCCCCGAGGACGCCATCGTCGATGCCACCAACCCCTACCTGCTCGGCCCGCACCTACGGTGCGCCTGCCACGAGGCGCCGCTCGACGCCGAGGAGGCCACCCGCTGGTTCGGGGACGACGCGGTCGCGCTGCTCGAGGCCGACACGATCGACGGACCGGGTGCGCCGGGCGGCGGGCAGGGCCGTCTGCGGCTGCGCGGCGGGCGGTGGTACTGGACCTCGCGTCGTCGACCGTCCGCCGAGGTCGACGTGCGCTCGGCCGGTGGCGCCAACGTCCGGATCGTCGACACCGCCACCGGGTCGCTCATCGGTGACGTGGACGAGGCGCGGGCCCACCGGCAGGTGCACGCCGGTGCGGTCTACCTCCACCAGGGGCGCACCTACCGGATCGCCGAGCTCGACCTCGACCGGCACCACGCCCTGGCCGAGGCGGCCGGGCAGCTCGGCTACACGACCCGACCGCGGTCCGACACCGACGTGCGCGTCCTCGAGGAGCTCGAGGGGGGCTGGTGGGAGGAGGTCGAGCTGGGTCTCGCCCGGGTCGAGGTCACCACGCAGGTGACCGGTTACGAGGTGCTGCGCCTCGGTTCGGACGAGGTCATCGACCGTCACGAGCTCGACCTGCCCCCCGTCGAGCTGCGCACCGTCGCGGTCTGGTACGCCATCCCGGAGGAGGCGCTGGACGCGGCGGGCGTGGCGGCGGTGGACCTGCCGGGATCGCTGCACGCGGCCGAGCACGCGGCCATCGGGATGCTGCCCCTGCTCGCGCTCTGCGACCGGTGGGACATCGGTGGGCTGTCGACCGCCCTGCACCCCGACACCGGGCGGCCGAGCGTCTTCGTCTACGACGGCCACGCCGGCGGCGCCGGCCTGGCCGAGCGCTCCTACCGGCGGCTGGCCGAGCACCTGCGGCTCACCCGCGGGACCATCGCGACCTGCCGGTGCCGGGATGGGTGCCCCTCCTGCGTGCAGTCGCCCAAGTGCGGCAACGGCAACGACCCGCTCGACAAGGCCGGGGCGGTCCGGGTCCTCGACCTGCTCCTCGCCCGCGCGCCGGCAGCGGGGTGACCCGCGCCCCGGTGGATCAGCTCATCGGGACCCGCAGCCAGCGCCACAGGTGCAGGCCGACGGCGGTCATGAGCAGGCCGCCGGCGATCGGGACCGCGATCCGGTTCGGGTCGGTCAGCCGGCCGAGGAAGGAGCCGCTGCTGCGCCCCGGTGCGCTCAGCACCACCTCGGCGTCGGCGGTCTCCGGCGCGGTCAGGTCGGGGACCTCACCGCTGTAATCCAGCTCGGAGGAGAACACGTCGCCGATGGCCGGCAGGTCGGGGATGCCCGACCCGCCGCGGCCGAGCGCGACCGCCGGAGCCCGACCGGAACGGACCTGCGGGCCGTCGCGGCGCGGCGTCGCCTCCAGGTCCGGGACGGCACCCGGCCGCGGTCCGCGGTCGGCGGCGCCGCCGGCCCCGTCGGTCGCTCCGTCCTCGTCGGGATCACCGTCGCCGTCGTCATCGCGGTCGCTCGGGGACGGGGAGGGTGAGGGGGACGGGGACTCGGAGGGTGTCGGACGGGCGACCTCCGCGGTCGTGGGGGACGACACGGTCTCGAAGGTGCCGTCACCGTCGTCACCGGCGTCCCGCACCGTCACGACCCGGAAGCTGTGCTCGCCGGGACCCGGCGCGTGCGTGTGCGAGCTCGCGCCCGGGCCGACGTCCTCGACCGGCACCCAGTCACCGTCCGCCTCGCAGGCACCCTCGCAGCGTTCGACGCGGTACCGCAGGATGTCCGGTTCGGGTGCCCGGCTCCAGGCCAGCCGCACGTCCCCACCCTCGACCGTCGCTGCCAGACCCCCGACCGCGCTGCCGGGCACGCGTAGGGCGAGCGTGAGCTGACCGACCTCACGGTCGCTGCCACCGAGGTCGCGGCTGACGACCGCGTCGAGGGTGAAGCTGCCGTTCGGGAGCGGCTGGTCGCCGAACGGTGCACCCGACCGTGGGTCGAGGTCGAAGGCGTACACCTGGCTGCGGTCGCTGCGACGGCAGTTGCTGGCGCACTCGACCGTGACCCACTCACCACCGCCGGCGGGACGCAGCTTCAGGCCGGTGATGCCGAGGTCGCCGACGCCGCGCTCGACGCGGACCCGGACCTCGGTCGAGCCGTTGACCACGGCGTTCTCGGGCGCCGCGATCGCGGCCGAGTAGGCCGCGAGTGCCGCGGTCGGGAACGCCAACAGCAGGACCGCCACGAGGGCGATCAGGGAGGGCAGACGGCGGGCCACGTTCGGCGCTCCTGCGGGGGACATGGGCACCCGGCGACGTGCCGGTGACGGGATAACGACCGTCGCGGTCGGAGGTGACACGGAGGCCGGCACCGACGTCGGCGCGATCCCCCGATCGTTCGGAACGGGGGAGGCTACAGCTCCCGCGTCGGGTCGAGACCTGGCCGGGACCGGCCGCGGACACCGGCCTGGACCTCCCGGAGCGCCTCTGGGACCGACGCCGAACGACGCGGCGACGGCTCAGGTCCAGGTGGCCTCCTCAGCGCGCCCGACGCGCACGGCTGCGACGACGCCGTCCTCGCGCCAACGTGCCACCTGCGCGCCCGCCCACGCGAGGCTGTCGGCGTCGAGGCCGGTACCAGCCCGATCGAGGACCACGACCCGCGGCCCGACGAGCACCGCGCGCGCCCAGCCGAGCAGCCGACGCTCGCCGCCCGACAGGACCCCGGCGGGGTCCCGGTCGCGGCCCGCCAGTCGCGGGATCGAGGCGAGCACCTCACGAGCGCGGCGCGGTGAGGTCGCCGCGGCCAGGTGGTCGCGCACGGAGACGGCGGGTGCGAGCGGCGGATCGCCGACGACGACCAGGCCGGCACGGACCCGGGCCGCCGGCCCACGGCGGCGGAGCTGGCGACCATCGACGGTCAGCAGGTCCCGGCGATCGGAAGGACCGGTGCCGACGAACCAGCGGATCGTGGCGTCGTCGTCGGGCAGCGTCGCAGCCTGCCCCGGGGCGAGGTCGAGGTCGAGGCCGAGCCCGACGGCGCGGGCGACGAGCCGGGTCACGGGAGGGCCTCCGTCGCGACCGGGGACAGCTGCACCTGCCGGTCGGCGGCGACCACCACCTCGGGACGGTGGTCGACGACGAGGACGGCGGCGCCCGCGGCCGCCACCTCGCGCAGGAACGGCACGAGGAGGTGCGGGGGGACGTCGGTGGGTTCGTCCAACAACGCGACCCGCGGCGCGGCGGCGGCGAGCCGGACGAGTTGGGCACCGCCCGGTGTCTCCGCCAGCGTCCCGAGGTGGTCGGTGGCGGCGTTCGCTGCTCGCGTGTCCCACGCGGGCTGGGCGGCGGCGAGGTCGCCCACCGCCACCACCGGGGGCCGTTGCCAGGTCCGGGCGACGCCGGCGCGGGCGCGTCGGCGAGCACCGCGCGGGAGCGCTCGTCCGCCGACCGCGATGGTGCCGCCATCGGGGAGCTGCCCCGCGATGCGGGCCAGGACGGTGGACTTACCGGCACCGTTCGGCCCGATCAAGGCGACGACCTCCCCGGCGCGGACCGCGAGGTCGAGCGGACCGGACGGGGTCGAAGTGCCGCCGAGGGTCAGCACGGCGTCAGGGTCGGCACGGCCGGGATCGGCACGATCGGGGTCGGCACGATCGGGGCCGGCACGATCGGCGCCGGCACGATCGGCGGGGTCGATCGCCGCTGCCGCGCGACGGCGGGTGGCGGACGGAACGGCGGCCGTGAGCGGACGCCCGCGCCGCAGGGCGAGGAGCGCGAGCGCCAGCGGTCCCGCGGTCACGAGCACCGGCAGGGTGCCGACCACGGGAGCCAGGGGGAACACCGTGGCCGGTCCCCAGATCAGCAGGGCACCGAGCACGGGGCCGAGCGGGCCGGCGCCCCCCACCGCCGCGGCGACGACGAGCGCGGCCGCGAGTTCCAGGCCGTAGGCCGCGGGGACCACCGACCCGTCGACGCTGGCGAGCAGCGCCGCGGCCGCGCCGATGCAGCCACCCCCGACCGCGCCCGCTCGCGCCACGTCGCGCACCGGCGAACGCCCGAGCGCGGCCGCGACGGTCGGTTCGCTGGTCCCCACGCCGGCAGCGGCCAGCCACCGCGTCCGCGATGCGGTGGCGGCGACGAGGACGATCCCGACCGCGGTGACGCCGACCACCGCGGCGTCGATCCGGTCGCCGCGGCCCGTCGGGAGCCCGACGGCGTGGAACCCACCGACACCGCCGACGACGTCCAGCGTGGACAGCACGCGGACGACCGCGCTCGCGAGCGCCAACGTGGCGAGCGCCCCGAGCACCCGACCCGTCCGTCCCTGCACCGCCCCGGTCACGGCACCGAGCGTCGCGCCCGCGACCGCACCCACCGGGACGCCGAGCAGCGCCGGCAGGTCCGCCACCGCGACCAGCACCCCGCCGCACACCGCACCCACGCCCGCGACCGCGGCGACGCCGAGGTCCACCGCGCCAGCGCGAGCCACCGTCACCGCCGCACCCGCGACGAGCGCGGCCCGGACCAGCAGGCGAGAGCCGCCGAGCGGCACCGGGTCGGGTGCGAGCGCCACCGCGGCCACGACGACCAGCAGCAGCACCGCCACGCCCACCGGACGCTGCAGCACGCGGCGCGACGGTCCCGACGCCCCGCGGCTCACCACGCCCGACCCCAGCTGCGCCGCTGTGGATCGCCCTGGACGAGCAGAGCACCGACGACCAGCACCGCGACCGCCACCTCGGCGCCCGCCCCCGGCCACAGCGCGCCACCGGCGACCTCGACCGCCCCGAGGACCAGACCGCCGCCGATGGCCACGAGGGGTCGTCCGAGACCGAGGATGGTCGCGGCGGCCACGGCACGGACCGTCAGCCCACCGGCCTGCGCGGTCCCGACCGTCACGATCGGGGCGACGAGCAGACCGGCGACCACCGCCACGGCGCCCGCGAGCGCGAGCGCGCTGGCGCGCACCCGTGCCGGCGACCGTCCGAGCGCGGCCGCGGCGGCCGGCTCACCACCGACGAGACGGACCGCCCGACCCCACCTGGTCCCGGTGAGCAGCACGGCGGCGCCGATGGCCAGCGGCAACCCGAGGAGCAGCGCCGTCGCCACCCGCGGGTCGACACCGCCGATCACCGGCAGGTCGAGCAGCGGGCGGGCGCTCACGGGCCGAGCGGTGACGGCGCGCGCCACCGCGACGTCGAGCACCCCGGCCGCGACCACGAGCCCGACCAGCACCGGCGCGCCGGACGGCAACCGGTCGAGCACGAGCGGGCCGAGCGCGGCGGACAGCGCGGCGCCCACGGCGACGGCCACGACGAGCGCGACCACGACCGGTACGCCGACGACCCCGGACACGAGGACCAGGTGCACGAGCACCCCGGCGACCAGGATCTGTCCGACGGCGAGGTGGAGGGTGCGGGTCGCGGCGGCCACGACGGCGACGGCGGCCCCGACCGCGGCGTAGGCGCTGCCGAGGGCGAGTGCGGCACCGAGGCTCGGGGTCACGGCGACCCCTCCGGGCGACCCACGGGTCCGGGCGGCTCGGCGGGCGGGACGTAGTCGGGCGGCGGTCCGTCGGCGCCACCGAGCTGGCGTTCCACCAGCCGCCGCAGCGGCCCCTCGGGGACGAGGTCGAGGAGGTACTCGGAGCTGACCTGGAGCTCCCAGAAGCGTCGCTGGGCGGCCGCATCCAGGCGCGGATCGGCGTCGAAGACCACCCCGAGGCGGTGGAAGCGCGCCAGGTACAGCTCGTCGGCGTCCCAGCTCTCGGGGTCGGCGAGGTCGTAGGTGCGCAGCAACCCGTCGTAGCGGGTGTCGGCGAGGGCCGTGGCGACCCGGTCCGGTTCCCGGCTGCCGGCCCGCTCGACCGCGTCCGCGACGGCGAGGACCGCGTCGTAGCTGGCGACGGCGACGACGGGGACGTCGACGACCAGGGTGTCGAGGCCCGGCAACGCCCCGAGACCGAAGGTGAGCTGGTAACGCAGCATCCAGTCGGTCAGCTCCGCACCGAACCAGGCCTCCCGGAAGGGGAAGGGCAGGACCACCCCCTCGCTGGCGTCACGCGCGAGGGCCCGGTAGGTGCCGACGAAGGCGGACGAACCGACGGCGACCTGGACGTCCCAGCCGAGCTCGCGGACCGCGACGGTCGCCCGCGCCGCGTCCTCGGGCCAGCCCCACAGGAACACCGCCTGCGCATCCGGCGCGGCACGGCGGAGCGCGGCGACGGCGGTGGTCAGCTCACCGGCGTCCCCGTCGGCGGTGACGATCGCGGCGGGCGGCAGCCCGCCGGCCGCGAGTCCCTCCTCGATGGCTGTGCGGGCGGCCGCCCCCTCGACGGCGTCGGCGACGAGGACGGCCAGACGGTCGGTGCCGCGGACCTCACGCAGCCAGGTCGCCACCGCTTCGGCCTGCGCAGCGGCGGAGGGCACGACCCGGGTGACGGGGGTCGCGGCCCCCTCGAGGTCCCCCGCGAACGCGGAGGGCAGCATCGCGGGCACACCACGGCGCGACAGGGGGCTACGGGTCCCGATCAGCGCCCCGGGCGACTCGGGACCGAGGACGGCGCTGACGCGGGCGGCCTCGGCGAGGTCGGCCAGACGCCGCGGGACGTCGGCCAGGTCGGCGCCGTCGGTCACCACCAGCTCGACGTCCCGGTCGAGGAGGCCACCGTCGGCGTTGAGGCGGTCGACCGCCAGCTCGGCGCCGCGGACCAGCTCCTCCCCGATGGCGGCGCGCGGTCCGGACAGCGGGGCGATCACCCCGATCCGCACCTCCTCGGGGGTGCCGGTCCCGCACGCGACGAGCACGAGGCTGGCGACGGCCAGCAACGCGGACGACCGACGCGCGCGGTTCAGGCCGCTGCCTCGTACCCGCCGGCGGGCAGCGACTCGACGAGCTCGGCGCGGACGATGATGCGCTGCTGCGCGGAGCCCTTGGGGTGGCAGGAGGTCAGGGTGAGCAGCGCCTCGTCGGAGGCGGCGACCACACCCCAGTCGTCGGGTGTGGTGATCCAGGGGTTCTCGCCCACGTCCGGGTCGGGCTCGCTCACGACGTAGCGGTGGTCCCCGACGGGCGTGATGAGCCAGATCTCGTCCCCGGCCGCGAGCTCGTCGACCCGGTTGAACGGGCGGCCGTAGGTGGTGCGGTGGCCGGCGATCCCGACGTTGCCGACCTCGCCGGGCAACGGTGTGTTGGGGTAGTGCCCGGCGCCGGCCCGGAGCGCCGCCGGGGAGGTCCCCTCGACCACGATCGTGGACAGGTCGATGGCCGGGATGATGATGCGCGTCAGCGGCGAGCCGGTCTCCGGGGCGCGCCACTCGTCGCCCGCCGGGAGGGCGTCGAACTCCTGGTCGAGCCGGTCCTGGACGACCCGGTCGGTGTAGAGGTCGGTGAAGAACGGGTAGGTGAACAGCCCCGCCCCGGCGAGGAACAGCACGACGGTCAGACCGGACACGAGCAGCCGCCCGACCCGGCGGCGCCGCAGCGCGTCGAGCACGAACCCGGAGGGGCTCGTGCGTCGCGGGCTGACCTGCGGGTCGTAGACGAAGCCGGTGCCGACCGGTCCTGGTGTCTCCACCTGCCCCACCTCCCCGCGTGTCCGCGTGCGGCGTGTCCGCCGTCCTCCCGACCCAACGACGGCGTCGCGACCGGGTTGCGGAGGGTAGGCGAGGGTGCACGTCGGGACCGGCGGGGCGGATCACAGCCGCGAGCGGGTCGGGTGGTCAGCCCGCGTCGACCAGGGTGGCGGCGGCGGTCGCGGTCACCCGCTGCGCACCGGTCACCCGCGCGATGAACAACCCGCCGACGGGCACGCTCACGGTCACCTCGACCTGTGGGCTGCCAGCGCGACAGTCACACGACTCGACGTACGCGCCGCCCCGTCCGGCCACCGATCGCGCCACGATCGCCGGCGGCGCCGGGGCCGCGAGGTCGGCGGCCACCGCCGCCAGCGCGGCCGCGTCGGCGGCCCCCTGCGCCCGGGACGCGGCCACGAGGTACGACCCCACGTCGACGACGGCCACCCCGAGCAGCAGCCCGAGCCACACCAGCAGCAGCGCGGGCGTCGCGACCAGCCCGTCCTCGTCGCGCCAGGTCACGGTCCGCCACCCCGTCGGGCCGTCGGGTCCTGTGGCCGCAACGGCGAGGCCGGCGCGACCGGGCCGTGGTCCACGACCGGTTCGACCCGTGCGGTGCTGCGCGCGCGCAGCTGTTGGGTCAACGGTCCGTAGCGGCGCTCGGCGACGACCTCGACCTGGACCTGGTCACCGCTGGCGCGCTGGGGTGGTGAGACGCGGACCGACAGCGGGCCGTCCGCGAGTTCCGGTGCCGCGTCGTTCACGGCCCAGCGCACGGGCAGGTCACCGCTGGTCGTGGACGCGACGCGGGCACCCACCCGTGCGGCTTCCTGCAGGACCAGCACGTCACGCACGATGAAGCCCGCGCAGACCACCAGGCTCGCGATGACCACCACGACGGGGATGGTGAGCACCCACTCGAGGGACAGCATGCCCGCCTCCCCCTCCCTGGGGGGTGGCGACCCGGTCGGGCGCCGCCCGGCCGGTCGGTGGGCGGCGTGCCCGCCCCGCGAGGGACGGGCACGCCGGGACTGGCCGGTCGTCACGAGACGACCAGCTGCCGGGCCTGGTTGAGCAGCTGGGTGAAGAAGCTCGTCAGGACGTCGCCGCGCGCCCAGGTGATCAGGACACCGGCGATGGTGGCGGCGACCACGGCGAGCAGGCCGTACTCGGCGACGAGCGAGCCCTCCTCACCGGTGGTGGCGCGAGCACCGACCAACGCCAGGTCGGGGCGTGGCAGGTCGTCGACGGGCGGCGCCGTGACGTCCTGGTCGCTGGGGGCGGGCACGGGGACGAGCGCGACGGACGCGACGACGTCGCGGTCCGGATCGGTGGTGGGTAGGTGGTTCACGTCTTCAGCCTTCGTTCGGGGGTGCGGGTCACGTGCCGACGGACGCGAGCCCCGCCTGCACGATCGGCGCACCGACCAGCAGGAGGGTCCCGGGCAGCAGGCACAGGGCGGTGGGGAAGGTCAGCTGGACCGGCAGCCGCTCAGCCGCGGCGAGGATCCGGGTCAGCTCGTCGGCCCGGACGTCCGCGGCGAGGCGCCGCAACGTCGGACCGACCGGCGCACCGAGCCGTTCGGCACCGGTGAGCACGTCGGCGAGCCGGTCGAGGCCCGGCGCCAGCGGCCCCGGGGTCCCCCCCAGCTCGAGGTCGAAGGCGAGGCGGCGCAGGTCCGCCGCCAGGTCGGGGAGCTCGTCGGCGGCCAGGCGGAGCGCCCCGGCGACGGGTAGCCCTCCACCGACCGCCGTGGCGGTCAGCTCGGCGGCGTCCGCCACCCGTGGGTCGGTCGGCGCCGTCCGGCGCCGCGTGCGGGAACGCACGACGATCGCGGCGACCACCCCGACGGCGGGATGGAGGGTGACAGCGGCCAGGACCAGGGCCACGGTCGGCGCCACCCACCCGTGCGCGGCGGACGTCCGTCGCGGTGGAGCGCCGACCCGCGCGACCGCGCGACGCGCGGCGACCAGGCCGATCGCCAGGAGGACCAGGCCCACGACCCCGGTGACGGTGCCGAGGGGCGTGCGGTGGTAGGCGACGAGATCGACGCCGAACAGACGACCGGCGAGCGGGACGAGCAGGACCGGGGCGACGGCCAGACCGGTCGCGACCGCTCGGCCCTGGGCGGAGGCGACGTCGACGGCCCGCTCCGCCCGACGGACGTCGTCGGCCGCGTCGGCCGCCGCGTCGAGCGCGTCGAGCAGGGGCGCGCCGGCCTCGGTGGCGACGCGGACGACGGTGGCGGTGCGGTCGCCGAGGACCGCGACGTCACCGGGGTCGGCGCCGGCCGCGACGCGGAGCCGGATCCGGTCGAGCTCACGGCGGTGGTCGGGGATCGGGCGCATCAGCGGCTCCATCGGACCGTGGTGCCGGTCCCGTCACGTCGCAGATCCACCTCGACCACCGCCGCGACCCGTCGGCGACCGTCGCGATCCCGGTCGAGCGCGACCACGAGGTCGAGGGCTGCCGCGACCTGTGCGCGTGCCGCCTCGATCGGGACGCCGGCCAGCAGGGCCATGCCTTCGAGGCGGACGATCGCCTCGTCGGCGCCGTTGGCGTGGACGGTGGTCATCGAGCCGTCGTGTCCGGTGTTCATCGCCTGGAGCAGGTCGGCGACCTCACGACCGCGGACCTCGCCCACGACCAACCGGTCGGGACGCATCCGCAGGGCGTTGCGCAGCAACGTCGCGACGTCGACCTCGCCGACACCGTCCGGCGTCGCGGGACGCACCTGGAGGTGGACGGTGTGCGGTGCGGGGTGACGCAGCTCCGGCGCATCCTCGATGACCACGACCCGGTCGCGGTCGACCTCGGTCAGCAGCCGCGCGAGGAGGGTCGTCTTGCCGACCCCCGCCCGTCCCGCGACCACGAGGTTGCGACGGGCGGCGACGGCGGCGAGCAGCAGGTCGCGCAGCTCGTCGGGGACCGCGCCGACGGCGGCGAGCTGCTCCCACGACGGGAGCACCGCCGGGACGCGACGCAACGTCACGGTGGGGCGCGTCGCGAGCGGTGGGAGGATGGCGTGGAGGCGGACCCCGCCCGCCAGCACCGCGTCGGCGTACGGGTGCGCGCGGTCGAGACGGACCCCGAGCGGACCGAGGACGCGACGCAGCACCGCCACCAGGTGCGCGTCGTCGTCGAAGCCGACGGGCACCGCGTGCAGCTGACCGTCGCGTTCGACGTGGACCTCGTCGGCACCGTTGACCATCACGTCGGTGACCGACGGGTCGCGCAGCAGCACCTCGAGCGGCCCCAGACCGCCGAGCTCGTCGACCAGGTCGCGGACGAGACGGGCCCAGACGTCCGGTGCGGCCACGACCCCCTCCGCCGCGAGCGCCCGGGCGATACCCCGGCGCAGCGCGCTGCGGTCGCCGGCGCCACGCAGCAGGTCGTCGTCCTCGCGGAGCCGCCGCGCGACGGCGGTCCGCAGCCGCGCATCAGGGCGCGGCGGGTGGCCGTCGCCGGGACCGCCCGCCTGCGGTGTCACGGTGCGGGCGGCACGGTCGGTGGTGGTCTGGTCCTGCACGGTGCGATCGCTTCCCCGCCCCCACGGGGTGCCCGCGGTGGCGGGCGTGACGGATCCGGCGCTCAGCCGGACGGACCGGACGGCACCAACGGCAGCAGGGCGCGGACCAGCCGTCCGGGGAGCGCCGCGGGGACGCGACCCACGAGGGCCGCCCGTGCGCAACGACGGGAGGTCGGCAGGTCGACGCGCCGTCGCCCGCCGATGGCGGCGCTGAGCTGACGTGCCGGGGCGGCCCCCTCACCGACCACGACCACCGCCGCGGCCGACGTCCGTTCCAACGCGGGGAGCGCGGCCGCGTCGGGTCGGACGACCAGGACGTCGACGTCGTCGGCGACCCCGAGGTCGAGCACCGCGACCGTGACGGTCGGATCGGCCACCTCGGTCGCGAACGGTGGCGAGGTGGTGCGGACCGCACGGGCGTGCGGGACGCCGTCGACCGTGGCGGCGCGCGCCCACAGGTCCGGCGCCGCCAGGGCGGACGGGTCCACGGTCGGCGCCGCGTCGGGCAGCAGCAACCGATCACCGCTGGCGATCAGCGTCGGGCGTCCCCGCCAGGCGGCCAACCCGCCGAGGGCGAGCGCGACGGTGGTGGTCCCGACCCCGCCAGCTGCGCCACCGACGCGCAGGGTCGTGACCGACGTGACCGCCCCGCGGGGCGCGCTGACGGCGGCTTCGACCGCCGCGTCGAGTCCACCGCGTTCATCGGGCCAGCCCACCACCGCCAACGGGCGGAGCCGCAGGCAGGTCGCTGCCGCGTCGGCGGGCGCGTCCTCCGGGGTGACGAGCAGGATCGTCGGCGTCGCGCTGGCGGCGGCGGTGGTCACGTCGGCGAGGCGGACGAGCGGTGGCACGAGCGCTGCGGTCGCCTCGTCCACCACCTGCCAGCCGTGCGCCTCGATGGCGGGGCGCAGCGCCTCGGCCAGTCGCCCGCGCAGGTCCAGGGCGACCGGGACCGCGGAGCCCACGGCGTGCGGCTCGGGGAGGGTGGCTGCTGCGGACACGGCACCTCGTCGGATCGGCGACGGGGGTCACGCTACGGGCGTCGCGCCACCACCCCGGATCGGACCGCGCTCCCCTTGTGGACGACGACGGCGAACCACCCTCGGGGACGGGGTCAGGCGGCTGGGGCGCGAGACCCCGCCTCAGCGGCCACCTCGGCCGCGGCTGCGATCGCGTCGAG